>DASSEC010000022.1:0-4019 GCA_035696685.1 Candidatus Limnocylindria bacterium
GGCGCAGCTCGTCCTCGACGGCGCGCCACTGGGCGACCGGGTCCCGAGCCGCGCCGTCGACCACGGCCACCAGCACGCGCGTCCGCTCCGCGTGCCGCAGGAAGGCGTAACCCAGCCCCTTCCCTTCGTGTGCCCCTTCGATCAGCCCGGGCAGGTCGGCGATCACCGCGTTCTGTTCCCCGTCCTCATCGAGCGGGAGCACGCCCAGGTTCGGGCTCGTGGTGGTGAACGCGAACGCGCCCACCGCGGGACGCGCGGCCGTCAGCGCGGACAGCAGGGTCGACTTGCCGGCGTTTGGAGCACCCACCAGCCCGATGTCCGCGATGAGCTTGAGCTCGAGGTCGATCCGTCGCTCCTCGCCCGGCTCGCCCTTCTCGTAATGCGTGGGCGAGCGGTGGGTGGGCGACACGAAATGCACGTTGCCGCGGCCACCCTTGCCGCCCCGCGCGACGACGAGACGATCGCCCGGGGCCAGCAGCTCGCCGAGATCCAAACCCGCCTGCGGCTCGCCATCGCGGGTGGCGACGCGCGCCACCGTTCCAGGCGGCACCTGCAGCACGACGTCTGACCCGTTGCGTCCGTGCGAACGGCGCCGCGTGCCCCGGCCACCGTCTGCCGCGCGCACGTGGCGTCGGCGGCGCAGATCGGCCAGGGTCGTCATGCCCGCCGCCGCTTCCAGGACCACGTCGCCGCCCTTGCCACCGTCGCCCCCGTCGGGGCCCCCACGCGGGACGTGCGCTTCGCGCCGGAACGAGCCCGAGCCGTCGCCGCCTGCGCCGGCGGACACCAGGATCCGCGCCTGGTCAGCGAACACGGCGCGGATGATAGCAACGCGCGGACGGAGTGCCGGCGGGGCCGATGGCCCGGCGAGGATCGGTGCGCGTTAGAGGTAGCGCAGCGGGTTGACCACCACGCCGTCGACGATCACCTCGAAATGCACGTGCGGCCCGGTGCACATGCCGGTGCAGCCGACCGCCGCGATCCCCTCTCCCCGGGACACGGCCTGGCCGACCTTCACGTACATGGCGCCGAGATGGTTGTAGACGGTGTGCATGCCGTTCCCATGATCGATCTCGATCACCAGCCCGCCGCCGTTGTTCCGCCAGCCGGCCCAGATGACCTTGCCCGCATCGGATGCGGCCACCGTTGTGCCGGCCGGCACCGCGATGTCGATCGCCAGGTGAGCGGCGCTGTAGTACGTGGTGATGGTGCCGTGCACCGGCCAGAGCAGGACCCCGCTGCCGAAGATGACGGGCGGGGGCGGCGGCGCGGCGGCAACCGCCACGGGCTCCGGAGGCGGGGGCGGCGGCGCGACCGGGGTCGGCAGCGGCGTCGGTTCCGGCGTGGCGACCGGGATGCGGACGGCCCGCGACTGCAGCCGCGGATCCACACGGCCACCTTCGAGGTCGAAGGTGCTGACGCGCGCGACCGGCGCGGCATCCGCGGCGCCACGCACGCGCGAGACGAGGTCGAAGGGAAGGAGGGGAGCTGCCGATTCGACTGGCCCGGCGCTGGGCCCGCGCACCGCGGAAATGCCGAAGGCGGCAGCGGAGGCAACCAGGCCGATGACCGCGGCGTGCGTGACTGCCCGGGATAAAGGGTGGGTCAGCCGGCGCAGCGGCCGCTGCGGATCAGGCAATACGAACGCTCCCCAGCGGTTCACGGTGTGTGCGATGCCGGATTCGCCTCTCCCCGTGGGCCGGCAGTGGCAGCGAACCGGGCCGGAATCTGGCCGCCCGATGGTAGCAGCGCCCTTCGAGGCGGGTCAAGGCACCCTCAAGACGCGGTCATCGACCGGTTCCGACCTGAAGCGGCGGCGACCCCTGTTCCGTCAGGGGACCCTCCCGGCCGGCGACGGTGATCCACGCCACGCCTCGCCGGCTGCCGTCGCCTGATTGAAGCGTGACCTGCACGTCGACCGATTCGCCGGGCGCCAGTGCGGGCAGCGCGCCGGGCAGCAGCGGCCGCAGCCCATCCGGCGGGACGCGCAGGTAGGGCTGGTCCGTGGCCTGCCAGGCGCCGAGCAGCCGCATGCCGGCGGGCCACGCCTGGTTGCCCGTGTTCGTGAGTCGCACCAGCAGTTGGCTGCCGGCCGCCTGTGGGGGCCAGTACATCGGTCCGTCGCCCGGCTGAGGCACGGGCGCCGCGCCTGATTCGAGCTGGGGCAGCCCGTAGGACACCGCCAATGATCGGTGGGAGAAGAAGCCAGCCAGCGCCGTGAAGATCCCCTCCGCAGCGGCCTGCTGCCCGGTCGGGGAAGCCAGGAGGTTCTGCTCCTGGCGCATGGTGATGGAGCCGACCTCGGTCAGCACCGATGGCATCAGCGCCCCCCGTGTGGGCTGCTTGCGCGGATCCGGCCGCTCCGGCGTCGTCTTGAGCAGCGGCGGCGCCACGATGTACAGGTTGTGCGCATCGATCCCCCGGTCCTGCCGGTCGTAATCCGCCGCGCGGCCCATGCTCCGGACCACGCCGTCCTGGATGGCCTGCGCCAGCGGCGCCGTCACGACGACGCCCCACGCCGTCTCGTCGGTGTAGAACGTCTCGGTGGCCGCAATCTCATAGACGACGCCGTCTTGCGTGATCGAGTTGATGTGGATGCTGACGAGCACATCGGCGCGGGCGACATTCGCGAGGTCCAGCCGGGCCTGCAGCTCGTCGCGCGTGCGGACCTCGCCCCCCGGGTCGAAGCCGGACTCGCCATCGCCATTCACGTCGCGCCAGGCGGACCCATGACAGCCGAGCGGCGGGTAGTCGTCACCGGCGAGCGCCGCGTCAGCTTGGCGCGTCATGACGACCGTGACGCCCTGCGCCTCCAGCTGCTGGCGCAGGGCGAGGCCAATGGCCAGGGTCATCGTCTTCTCGGAGTAGTCCACGCCCCGTCGGCGCGGATCCGGCACGCCCCAGTCCAGGCAGCCGCCATGTCCCGGGTCGATGGCGACCACGATCGCGCCGGGGTTCGGCGCGAACACCGTGCTCTGCGAGCCGGGCGCGGGCTGGACGGCGCCGATGGGTCCCGGGCTGGCCGATGCCCCGGCCGATGGCGAGGGCAATGCGGAGCCCAGCGCCCCGCTGGGCGACGGCTGGGTGCCGCAGGCGGCGATGACGACGATGAGCGCCAGCGCCGGCAGCAGCCTGCCGGGCAGGGAGCGGCGCGGCGCGGGACGGGTCACCGGGACGCGACGGGTCAGCTGCGCTCGGAGGCTTCCACGCTCTTGCTGAGCGAGACGAGGAACTCGGCGTTGTCCTTGGTCTTGCCCAGCCGCTGCATGAGCAGCTCGATGCCCTCGTTGGGACCGACCGCCGACAGCATGCGGCGCATGGTCCACACCATCCGCAGCGTGTTCTCGTCGAGCAGGAGCTCTTCGCGCCGGGTCCCGGATCGCAGGACGTCCATGGCCGGGAAGATCCGCTTCTCCGACAGCTTGCGGTCCAGCGCGATCTCCATGTTGCCGGTGCCCTTGAACTCCTCGTAGATCACGTCGTCCATGCGGCTACCGGTATCGACCAAGCAGGTGGCGATGATGGTGAGGCTGCCGCCGCCCTCGATATTGCGCGCCGCGCCGAAGAAGCGCTTCGGCGGGTAGAGCGCCACCGGGTCGACACCGCCGGACAGCGTCTTGCCGCTGGCCGGGAGCGCCAGGTTGTAAGCGCGGGCCAGCCGCGTGATCGAGTCCAGCAGGATGACCACGTCGCGGCCGGTCTCGACCTGGCGCTTGGCGATCTCCAGGGCCATCTCGGCGACCCGGGTGTGGTTCTCGGTCGGCTCGTCGAAGGTGGATGCATAGATCTCGCCCTGCACCGAGCGCTGCATGTCGGTGACTTCCTCTGGCCGCTCGCCGATGAGCGCGACCATCAGCAGCACGTCCGGATAGCGATCCGTGATGCCCGCAGCGATCTGCTTCAGCACGGTGGTCTTGCCGGCCTTGGCCGGCGACAGGATCAGGCCGCGCTGCCCCTTGCCGATGGGGCTGATGAGGTTGATCAGCCGCTGGGTCAGGTTCTTCTGATCGGTCTCGATA
>DASSEC010000023.1:0-6275 GCA_035696685.1 Candidatus Limnocylindria bacterium
CGATCCACCGGTGATGCTCATGGACGAGCCGTTCGGCGCAGTCGACCCGATCCGTCGCGAGCGGCTGCAGAACGAGTTCCTGCGCCTCCAGGAGAAGGTGCGCAAGACGGTGGTCTTCGTCACCCACGACGTGGACGAGGCCATCAAGATGGCGGACCGGATCGCCATCCTGCAACGCGGTGGCGTGCTGGCGCAGTACGACACCCCCGGCGCCATCCTGGCCAGCCCGGCCAACGAGTTCGTCGAGCGCTTCGTGGGCGCCGACCGCGGCCTGAAGCGCCTGTCGCTGGGGCGGATTCGCGACCTGCAGCTCACCCAGCCGGTAACCGTGCGGCCCGGTGACTCGCGAGCCGATGCGAGGCGTCGCATGGCCGCGGACTCCACCGGCTTCGCGTTGCTGCTCGATGACGCCGATCAGCCGCTTGGCTGGATCGACGAGCAGGACCTGGACGGCGACGGCCCGGTGGATCCCGCCTCGGCGACGCCGGGCGCGCCCACCGTCCAACCCGAGACCACGCTGCGGGACGCCCTGTCCAGCATGCTGCTGTCCAGCGTGCAGCTGGGGGTCGTGGTCGACGAGCGCGAGCGGGTGCTCGGCGTGGTCAGTGTCGATGACATCAGCGATGCGCTGCGCGGCGGAGATGGCGCGGCGCCATCGGGCCCGCGGAGACCCCAGTCGTGAGGCCGGGACAGCCGTTCATTCGCCTCGACTGGCTGGTCGACAACGCCGACCAGCTGGCCCGCCGCGTCGGCGAGCAGCTCTACATCACGCTCATCGCCATCGTCGCCGGCTTCATCATCAGCTTCGGCCTGGCGCTGCTCGTGCGCCGATACCCTCGCCTCGGGGGACCCATCCTGGGCGTCGCCGGCACCCTGTACGCCATCCCCAGCATCGCCGCCTTCGTGCTGCTGATCCCCATCACCCACCTCACCCTGTGGACCGCGGAGATCGTGCTCACCAGCTACACGCTGGTGATGCTGGTACGCAACATGATCGCCGGCTTCCGGGCGGTGCCGGCCGACGTCCTGGAGGCGGCCGATGGCATGGGCTACACCAACGTCCAGCGCCTGTGGCGCGTCGAGCTGCCGATCGCCACGCCCATCATCATCGCGGGCGTCCGGATCGCCACGGTCACCACCATGGGCCTGGTGACCATCGCGGCGCTGATCGGCAGCGGCGGACTGGGGTACGTCATCGTGAACCTGGGCATCCTGCGCCAGTTCCCGACCGCGACGATCGCCGGCGCGGCGCTGGTCGTGCTCCTGTCCGCGCTGATCGACTGGGGGCTGGCCGTCGTCCAGCGGCGGCTGACGCCGTGGTCCCGGGCGCTGGAGGCCTGAGCCGATGGAGTTCCTGCGCGACGTCGCAGCCTGGTACGTGGACCCACACCAGTGGAGCGGCCGAGCGCCGCTGCCCGAGCTGGTGGGCGGCACGCTGTTGCTCGCGGTCTTGTCCCTGGCGGTGGCCCTGCTGATCGCCCTGCCCATCGGCCTGTACATCGGCCACACCGGGCGCGGGGCACAGGCCGCGGTGGCGATGGCCAACATCGGCCGCGCCGTCCCGAGCCTGGCCTGGATGGGCATCGCCTACCCCATCACCACCGCCCTTTTCGCGCGAGCCGGCCACGGCCTGATGCCGGCGATCATCGCGCTCGCGGCGCTGGGCATCCCGCCCATCGTGACCAACACGTATGCCGGCCTGCGGGAGGTGGACGCGGACCTGCAGGAGGCCGGACGCGGCGTGGGCATGACCGAGGGCCAGCTGCTCCGCCGCGTGGAGGTGCCGGTGGCCCTGCCGGTGATCATGGCCGGCATCCGCTCATCAGCGGTGGCGATCGTGGCCACCACGCCGCTGATGAGCCTGGTCGGGGCCAACACGCTGGGCGACTACATCATCTCCGGGCTGAACCTGTCCGATGAGGTGCAGGTCTTCGCCGCCGCCCTGCTGGTGGTGCTGGCGGCGCTCGCCACGGAGGCCCTGTTCGCCTGGTTGGAACGCCGCGCGACGTCGCCGGGGCTGCGCGGCGGCGCCCACGCTGCAAGCGCCGGCGGAGCGTTGCGTCCGCAGCCGCTGGGCACCGAATCGTGACGGCAGACACGTACGCCGCGTGTCCAACCACGTACCAGTGAGCGTCAGCAACGCGCTGCTAGACTGGCCGTTCCGTGGCCGTCGCGCTGCGCGATTTCCCCCATTTCACACCGGAGTCTAAGGAGGACCCAATGCGGAAGAACCGCACGCTCGCTCTCGGGGCGGCGGCGCTGGTGCTCGTGATGAGCGCCTGCTCGCCGGGTGGGAGCGGCAGCTCGTCGGCATCGGCGAGCGGCGCTGCCAGTGGCAGCCCGGCCGGCGCAAAGCCGACCGTCAAGGTCGGCTCGGCCGGCTTCTACGAGGCCGCCGTGGTCGGCGAGATGTACGCGCAGGCGCTGGAGGCCAAGGGCTTCACGGTCGAGCGCAAGCTCGAGATCGGCGAGCGGCCGGCCGTCCACGCGGCCATGGACGCTGGCGACGTCAACCTCATCCCCGAGTACCTGGGCGGCCTGGCCGGCCAGGGGCTGGGCCTGAAGGAGCTGCCATCGGACCCGCAGACGGCGTGGGACAACCTGCAGAAGCCACTCGAGGACAAGGGCTGGGTCGCGTTCGACTTCTCGCCGGGCACCGATGCCGATGGCTTCGCCGTCCGTGCCGAGACGGCGCAGCAGTACAAGCTGGCGACCATGTCCGACGTGGCGAAGGTCGCCGACAAGCTGACGTGGGGCGTGGCCGAAGGCTGCCCGGACAACCCGGTCTGCGGGCCTGGCCTGAAGACCACGTACGGCATCGACCTGGACAAGATCGATGTGCAGACCCTGCCCCCGTGCGGCCCGGACATCATCACGGCGCTCAACAACAAGGTCATCGACGTGGCCCAGGTCTGCACCACGCAGCCGGACATCGTCGCGTCGAACCTGACCCTCCTGGAGGACGACAAGCACCTCCAGCCAGCGCAGAACATGGTGGGCGTGGCGACGAACGAGCTAGCGGTGGCCGGCGGGGCTGACCTGGCGGACACGATCGACTCGATCGATGCCAAGCTGACGACCGAGGCGCTCACCCAGCTGGGCGTCGAGATCAACGTCGACCAGAAGGACATCGCCGACGTGGCGCACGACTTCCTGGACCAGAACGGCCTGCTGTAGGCCGATCCCTGGGCAGAGCCAACACGGGCGGGGCGCACGGCGCGCCTCGCCCGTATCCTTGTCCGCGCACCATGTCCGAACACCTCGACCTCGCCGATTGGCGGCGCCAGGTCGCGAGCCTGTACGGCACCATGCGCCGCGACAGGCGGGCTCCGCAGCTGCGGTTGGTGGCCTTCCGTGCCGGGAAGGACCACCTGTTCGCGGAGCACCCGTCGTCGCCCGTGCCGGAGGCTTCGCGGCGTGACTTTCCCGGCCTCGCCTACTGGCGCCACGACCCGGCCTTGCGCTTCACGGCCCGGCTGGAGCCGGACCCCGACGCCCCGCCCCCCGACGTCCCGCGCTCGGGCGAGGGCGCGGCGATGCCCTTCCAGCGGATCGGCTCGGTGGCATTCAGCGTGGGCGGCGCCCGCGTCCAGCTGGCGGTGTACTGGCTGAACGAGTACTCGGGCGGCATCTTCATCCCGTTCCGCGACGCGACCTCGGGCGCGGAGACCTACGGCGGCGGGCGCTACCTGTGGGACTCGGCCAAGGGCGCCGATCTCGGCTCGAATGACGAGGAGCTGGTGCTCGACTTCAACTACGCCTACCACCCGTCCTGCGTCTACGACCCGCGCTGGAGCTGCCCGCTGGCGCCGCAGGAGAACTGGCTGCCCGTGGCCATTCCGGCCGGCGAGCGCCTGGCGCCGGCAGGCTGATGGACCCGGCGTCTCCGCCGACGGATACACGGCCGCTGCGCCACTGCTACAAGTGCGGCCGCGAGATCGGGCCGGACCAGTCCATCTGCGACGTCTGCAACCGTGCCGGCATGGCAACCCCGTCCGCCAGCCAGTACCACGGCACCATTGCGGTAGCCATCATTGCTGGCGTCGTGGGCCTGGCGCTCTGGGCGAGCCTGGCGATGCGCGGGGTCGGCCCCTACCAAGCCTCGGTGCTCAACGTCACCGGGGCGGCGGGCGACGCGGTGGCGGTCACCGTGCAGGTCGCGAACGAAGGCTCCGCTCGCGGCACGCCGAGCTGCCGCATGGAGGCACAGGACGCGGACCACCGGCCGATTCGCAGCGCCGGCCTGGAGACCGCCCAGATCGACGGCGGCCAGAGCGCGACGTTCTCCGGCAGGATCCCCGGCCTGCCGCAGCTGCCGGCGTCGGTCGTGGTCAGCTGCCGTTGACTCGCCGTCGACCCCGGTTGCCTAGCCGACCTCCGCCGGGAGGATGACCCGGACCTCGACCAGCCCAGCAGAGAGCGGCTGGTCCGTGACCAGGGACCAGGCCTGATCGGACAGGTCCGCCACACGCTGATCGGCGCTGCCCCAGTAGCAGTCGCACCAGTCGACCACCGGCAGCGTGGCGCAGCGATCGGCGCAGACCGTTACCTGCCCGACAACCTCGCCCGTATGGCGGCCGCCCAGGACGCCGGGCAAGGCCACGGCTGGCTGGCCGATGAAGCCTGCCGTGCCACCGTAGTGGGATGCCCTGCCGGCGACCTGAGGCGACGCGCTCGACATGCGGCGGTGTCGCTGGCGCGCGCGCACCGCGTCACGCTCCGGCTGATGAGCCGCTTCGCGCGCATGGATCGCGACTGCGGCCCGGTCGGGGACGGGCACGAGCTCGCGGGTGAGGATCGGCGCAGCGGCCGGTCCAATGCTGGTTGCTGCAGCCACCAGGTCGGCCAGCAGCACGAGGCCGGCCACGGCTGCGATCGCGGCGCGCTGCGCCGCCACGCGTCGATGCACGGTGAGAATCGCTCCATGTGTGAGATCGTCGGCGAGGCGTGGCCGCATGCGCGGCCGGAAGATCGAGGTTGATGAATGCCGGCCGCGCGGGGCTGCCGGCGAACCTCGCCGTTCTTGGGTTCATCCATCAATCACGCACGACGCGTGCCAGCCGGCCGGGACGATCGCGTGGGTCGCTATGCTGCCGACATGCTGCGGAGCATCTTCCGCCTCTCGAACTGGCCGTTCTTCGTCATCGGGCTGGCGCTGGCCGGGCAGCTGATCGTGCCGTGGGTGGCCAACGCCTTCGGCGGTACCAGCCAGACCTTCCCGCCGCCCGTGACCGGCGTCCGGGTGTACGACCCGGCGGGGGCGATCAGCGCGAGCCAGGAGGCGCAGCTCGAGTCGCGCATCCATGCCATCGAGGATCGCTCCGGGGCGCAGATTGCCATCTACGTCCGCGTGGCGCCGGACGTCGACAACGACAGCAACCTGGCCGATGCGCGACGACTGATCGACGAGTGGGGCGTGGGCCGGCGAGGCTTCGACGACGGGTTCGTCATCCTGCTCAGCTTCCTTGACTCCACCTTCCAGCACGGGTCGGTCAGCACGTACGCCGGCAGCGGCTTCAAGGCGGCCTACCTGAACGAGGACGCGCAGACCCCGATCCGCGAACAGGCGATCATCCCGGCGATCCGCGCCAACGACCCGGGACAGGGCCTGATCGAGGCCGTGGACGACATCGACGCGGCGATCACCGCGGATGCCACCCGCCGGCTCGAGACCTACCGGACGCTGAACGCGCTGGTCGGCCTGCCGGGCAGCGTCCTGGTCCTGCTGCTGACGCTGGGGTTCAGCTACGCCGCGTGGCGGCGGCATGGTGACGACCCGGAGCTGAGCGACTCGCCTTCGGTGCTGATGGCGGGACCACCCGCCGGCATGACCCCGCCGCTCGCCACCGTGCTGCGGCGCGGCCACGCGGCCCAGGACGCCATCAACACCACGCTGGTCGAGCTGGCCGGGACGGGCTACATCAGCTTCCGCAACCTTGACCAGGTCCGCAAGGTGAAGAGCGACGACGACGCGGACCCGCTGGTCGATCCCGCCATCGACGTGCTGCCGCTGCCCAGCGACCGCAAGGCCCTGCCCCCGCCCGAGGCCGAGGCCTACGAGCTGATTCGCCAGTCGGCGGGCAGCGACAACGTCGTGACTCGACGCTCGCTCTGGAACCTGAACGACAAGCTCGGCCCGCTGAAGGAGCGGTTGGAGGAGGAGTCGGTCCGGCTCGGCTGGCTGACCCAGCGACCGTCGCCCATGATCACGCGCTGGACGGTCATCGGCATCGTCGAGCTGATTGCGGGATCGGGGCTGATCTGGCTCGGGTACA
>DASSEC010000024.1:0-3186 GCA_035696685.1 Candidatus Limnocylindria bacterium
AGCCGCTGCACGGGGTGGCCACCAGCAGCGGCGTGCCGGAGGACATCCTCAGCCGGCTGATCTACCGCGTGCACCCCGACATGGTGCGCGGCGCCTGGGTCCGAGGTCGCCTGCTGCCCGCCTGAGCGGGCGTGAATTCGACTACGCTACGCGCCCATGGACAGAGTCCTGCAGATCCTGGTCAACGCCGCTGCCCTGTGGGTGGCCGTCATCATCGTGCCCGGCCTCAACTGGTCCGGCAGCGAATGGTGGAAGTTCCTCCTGGTGGCCGTGGCCTTCAGCCTGATCAACTCCTACATCAAGCCCATCCTGCGCGTCGTCACCATCCCCATTTCCATCCTCACCCTGGGCCTGTTCCTGCTGGTCATCAACGCGCTCCTGCTGATGCTGACCGGCGCCATCAGCGACCAGCTGCACCTGGGATTCACCGTCGCCGACTTCTGGGCCGCGCTGCTGGGCTCGATCGTGATCTCGATCGTTGGCTGGATCCTGTCCATGGTGGTCGGCGCCAGCCGCATGCCCGGCCGGATCCTCTGATCCGCGCGCGTTCGTCCGCGCTGTCACCCTTCCCGAACCGATGATCCCGCGACGCGCCGGTTGGCCGTCCCTGCTCCTGTTCGGCGTCGCCGTGGCGGGCGTCATCCTGCTCACCGGCCCACTGCTGCTCTTCTTCCCGCCGGTCGTCGCCTTCGAGCAGGCACGCCAGGACGTCCCGGCGCTGCTGGACACGGACCAGGCCACGGTCGACCGCGCCACTGCCTCGATGCTGGGCGACCTGCTGCGCAACGGCGACTTCACGGTCAGCATCAGTCCCTCCGGGGAGCCGGTGCTCGATGCCAAGGAGCGCAGCCACATGCGCGATGTCGGCGGCGTCGTGCGCGGCCTGATCCTGGCTGCGGCCGTCGCCTGGCTGCTGGCCGTGCTCCTGTGGTGGCGGCTGCGTAACGATCCGGGACCGAGGGCGCGAGCGATGCTGGCCGCTTCGGCCGGCATCGGGGTGGCGGCGGTGGTGCTTGGCGCGTTCTTCGCGCTGGCCTTCGACGCTGCCTTCGCCGCGTTCCATGCGATCTTCTTCGCCGCCGGCACCTGGACCTTCGGCCCGGACTCCAACCTGCTGCGCTTCTTCCCGCAGCCGCTGTGGTTCGAGCTGGCGCTGCTGGCCGGCGCCACGATTGTCATCAGCGCGCTGCTGGTCGCCTGGGCCGCGCGTCGCACCTTGGCTCGGGAGTCCACCTGACCGGCCCCGGCGGGATCGCCGGCGGGCTCGGCTACACTCCGAGCATGGGCAGGGGCTCGTTCCCGATCGGCACGATTGCCGGCATCAAGATCGCGCTGCATCCGACGTGGCTGATCATCGCCCTGCTCATCACGCTGACGCTGGGCGCCGGTGACCTGCCGTCCCGCTTCCCGGGCTGGCCGCCAGTGGCGTACGCGGCAGTCGGCGCCGGCGTGGCGATCCTGTTCTTCGCCTCGGTGCTCGCACACGAGCTGTCGCATGCGCTGGTGGCGCGGCGCATGGGGATCGGCGTCAAGGACATCACCCTGTTCATCTTCGGTGGGGCGGCGACCATGGAGCGGGACGCGGAGACGCCGCGCGAGGAGGCACTGGTCTCGCTGGCCGGGCCGGCCTGCAGCCTGGTGGTGGCTGGCGGGCTGATCGGCCTGGCGGCCTTGATCCAGGACACCCACGTCGGCATCATCGCCGGCTGGCTCGGGGTGCTGAACCTGTCCCTTGCCCTGTTCAACATCATCCCGGCCTTCCCCATGGACGGTGGCCGCGTGCTCCGCGCCCTGCTGTGGCGGTGGCGTGGAGATCGCTTCCTGGCGACGCGCGCGGCAGCAGCGGTGGGCCGGGCTTTCGGCTACCTGCTGATCGTCGTCGGCGTGTGGTGGGCGCTGGTGGGGAGCCTGGGCAACCTGTGGCTCGCGCTCATCGGCTGGTTCATCTCGAACGCAGCCGGGGCGACGGTCAACCAGATGAGCATCGAGCGCTCGATGGCCGGCATCCGCGTGCGCGACATCATGGATCCGCAGCCCGCCTCGATCTCGCCGAACACCACAGTGGCGGAGCTCGTCAACGAGCGCCTCGCCCGCGGCGAGAGCCGCTCGTTCCTGGTGCGGCACGACGACGGCGGGCTGGCCGGGATCGTGACGCTGTCCGACGTACGGCGCGTGGCGCGCGACGATTGGCCCGCCGCGCGCGTGACCGACATCATGACCCGCTATGACGCGCTGGCCCGGGTGGGCCCGGATGACCAGCTCGAGAAGGCGCTGGAGCTGCTCCAGGAGCGCGAGGTGAACCAGCTGCCGGTGGTGGAGCCCGACGGCCGGACGGTGGTGGGCATGCTCACCCGCTCGGGCGTGCTGCGCTTGGTCGATACCCGGATGAAGCTTGGCGTCTGAGCCGATGCGCTCCGTCGAGGAGGCCCTGGACGCCATCCTGGCGGCTGCCCGCCAGACCGGGACGGAGTCACTTTCGCTGGAACGGTGCGCCGGTCGCGTGCCCGCCGACTTGCGCGTCATTGCGGCGATCGACGTGCCGCCCTTCGACAACTCCTCCATGGACGGCTTCGCGCTGCGCGCCGCCGATGCTCGCGGCGTGCTGCGGCTGGTCGGGGAGGTGGCGGCCGGCGCCGCGTCGCTGCCAACGGTCGGGGCCGGTACGACCGTGCGCATTATGACCGGCGCCCCGATGCCGCCCGGCGCCGACGCGGTGGCGCCGCTGGAGGTCGTGGAAGAAACCGAGGGCCTGGTCCACGTCCCGGCTGTGGAGGCCGGTGCCTTTGTCCGCCGGGCCGGGCACGACACCCGTGCCGGTGACGCCGTGGACCTTCCCGCGGAGCCGATGTCTCCCGGCACGCTTGCCGTTCTCGCCAGCCTCGGCATCGCGGAGGTCCAGGTTCGGCGTCGTCCGCGAGTGGCGATCCTGTCCACCGGCGACGAGCTCGTGGCGCCGGGGCAGCCGCTCGGCCCCGGCCAGCTCTACGACGCGAACGCCGTCGCGCTGGCGGCGGCCGTCGTCGAGGCGGGCGGCCAGCCGGTCCCCCTGCCGCGCGCGCCGGACGACGCTACGCGCATCGAGGAGCTGGTGCGCCGGGCGGCGGCCGAGGCCGATCTGCTGGTCGCCAGCGGCGGCGTGTCGGTGGGCCGCCACGACCACGTGCGCGACGTCATCGAGGCGTTGGG
>DASSEC010000025.1:0-2782 GCA_035696685.1 Candidatus Limnocylindria bacterium
CCCCCGCGACGGTGCCGAAAGGCTAGCAGCCGCAGCACGAAAACGCATCCTGGTTGTTAGCATGGGCGATCCCCGACAAGACGTATTGCACCGCTGAGGCAAGGCATGGAGTTCCGCGCTGTCGTCGACCACCTGCTCGACGGCTACTTCGCTCACTATCCGGTGCTGGCCACCGAGAAGGGCAATCACGCGCACGACCACGAGTGGGGCGACCTGACCGATGCCGGCCGTCGGGCGCGGCTCGCCTGGATCGCGGAGGTCAGCGGCACGCTGGAGGCCGTGGACCCGGCGTCGCTGACGCGGGACGAGCAGATCGATCGGCGCATCCTGCGCGACCAGCTGGCCGCGTTGCGCTTCGAGGAGGAGACCCTCGACGAGGGGTCATGGAACCCGCTGCGGTACGTCTACACCATGGGCGGAGGCCTGTTCGACCTGCTGGCCCGGGAGTTCGCGCCGCTGGAGGAGCGGCTGCGGAGCGCGGCGGCCCGCATGCGAGCGCTGCCCGCTGCCCTGGACCAGGCGCGCGATCGGCTCGAGGCCGGCGGACCGCGCCCCGTCAGCGGGCTGCACACCCAGAAGGCGATCGAGCGGCTCCCGGGACTGGTGGAACTGGCCGACAACGCGGTCGAGGAAGCAGCGGGGGTTGACGGCACGCTGCGGGACGAGGTAACTGCCGCCGCGGACCGGGTGCGGACGGCGGTCGCCGCCTTCGGCGACTGGCTGCGCGACGAGCTGCTGCCCAGGGCCACCGGCGACTTCCGGTTGGGAGCCGAGCTCCACGCCCAGAAGTTCCGCCACGCGCTCAAGACCGAGATGACACCGGACGAGATTGAGCGGCGAGCCGCATCGGCCTACGAGGAAGTTCGCGCCGAGATGCTGCGGCTGGCCCGCGATCTGTGGCCTGCCTGGGTTGGCGACGAGCCTATGCCGGACGATGCCGGGACGCTGGTACGCCGTGTCCTGGACGCCATCGCGGCCGAGCACCCGCGGGGGGAGGAGCTGATCGAGTTCTGCCGGGCGGAGAACGCCCGCATCGAGGCGTTCATCGAGGAACGCGACCTGATCGGCCTGGCCGACGAGCCGATGCAGATCGTGTGGACCCCGAAATTCCTGCGCTCCTTCGGCGGCGCCATGCTGATCCCGCCCGGGCCGCTGGACCGCGGCCTGGACTCGTTCTTCGCCATCACGCCCATGCCCGATGACTGGAGCGACGAGCGCAAGGAGTCATACCTGCGCGAGCAGAACGCTCGCCAGCTGCGACTGCTGACCATCCACGAGGCGGTGCCGGGACACTTCCTGCAGCTGGCATACGCGAACCGCACCAATTCGCTGGTGCGCGCCATCTTCTGGTCAGGCGTCTTCGCCGAGGGCTGGGCGGTCTACATCACCCAGGTGATGATGGATGCCGGCTATGGAGCCGATGACCCTGCCCTCATGCTCGTCCACTGGAAGTTCTACCTGCGCTCGATCACGAACACCCTGATGGACCTGCGCATCCACGCCGGCACCATGACCGAGGCCGAGGCCATGGACCTGATGGTGGCCGGCGGCTTCCAGGAAGAGGGCGAGGCCGTGAACAAGTGGGATCGGGCCCGCCTCTCGTCGACCCAGTTGTGCGAGTACTTCCTGGGCTACGTGGGCATGCAGGGCCTCGAGCTGGAGGCGCGGCGCCGGGCGGAGGCGGAAGGCCGCGAGTTCGTATACCGACCCTTCCTCGAGTCCGTGCTGGCGCACGGATCACCATCGCTGCCGGTCATTCGCGACGTGCTGTTCCCGGCCGGCCCGGCGGGCTAGCCCGTCTTCGCCGCGGCGTACCGGATGGCGAGGTCCGCGATCGACGGGGCGTTGCCCTGGCGGTACGCGAGCAGCCGGGCCGGATCGAACAGCGCGATGGTCCCCATGACCGTGAGCGTCACGTCCTGGTGGGGCAGCCGCACGACCAGCGAGGTGTAGCCCCGCAGCAGGCCGGAATGGCCGTAGCCGGTCAGCTCGCCGACGTGGATCGTCTCCGTGCCCATGCCGTAGCCATGCCGCTCAAAGGTGAGCATGTGGCGAAGTGACGCAGGGGCCAGCACGCGGCCGCCGTAGAGGGCATCGCCCCATGCCAGCAGGTCGTGGGCGCTGGCGTACATGCAGCCGGCCGACCAGAAGGCCGATGCCCACGAGGGGGCCATCAGCGGCGGCGCACCCTTGGCCAGCAGCATGCCGGTGTGCCGCAGCCCCAGCGGTTTCAGGAGCCGATCGCGGAGCTGCTCGGCGAACGACCGCCCGCCGACTCGCTCCACGATCATGCCCAGCAGCACGAAGTTGGTGTTCGAGTAGGCGTAGGCGCGACCGGGGGCGAACCAGGGCGATGCGACGGCCTCGGCCACCTGGGCGGGGGTCCAGATGCGTTCGATGTCCGCGTTGAGCGGGTCCCGCAGGGTGGGCAGGATGTCGGCGATCCCCGAGGTGTGGCGCAGCAGCTCCGCCACGGTCACCTCCGGCGGCACGCGCACGCCGGGGAGCAGGTCCGCGGCGCGGTCCTGCAGGGAAAGCTGCCCCTCCTCCGCCAGTTGCATGACCAGGGCCGCAGTGAAGGTCTTGGTGATGCTGGCGATGGCGAACGGCGAGTTGCCATCCAGCGGCGTGACGCCATCCCGAGCCAGCCCGCTGGCGCCGGTCCATCCCGCCGTGCCGTGCAGCGAGACGCCGATCGACAGCGCGCTGAGCCCGAACGCCGATCTCGCCCGATCCGTGGCGGCCTGCAGCGCCGCCGCTTGCTCGCCGGCGAGCGGCGCCA
>DASSEC010000026.1:0-2449 GCA_035696685.1 Candidatus Limnocylindria bacterium
AGGTGGGGCTGGAGAGCTGATCCGCAGTGCAGTTGTTGATACACATTCCCACAATCGTGTGGACCGAATCGGTAGCACGATGGCCGCAATCCGGTTAGCAATCCACAATCCCGCCCAGCTTCGGTGGCGTAACCCGAATAAAATCAGGCACTTGCGCGATCGGACCGGCGCCCTATCTTAGTCCCCACGCGCCGGCCGGATACGTACTGAGACCCCGAGTCTGAGTGGCGGCCAGCAGGCGGGTTCGAGCGGGATATCAGGGGAGAATGCCGACGCAACCAAGGGCTCAGGCATTCGCTGATCCTGGTGATCACCCCGGCTCGTACAGGTGAAGCCAGTCGCGTGCTTCATCCGCCCCGATCTTGCGCCTCGGGGTGCAGTGCGAAAGGTCGGTCCGCGACCCGATCTGACTCGCAGCGCTCGAATGGACGAACCAGGTGGGATGGCCATCCGGCCTGGGGATCGAACCAAGGCTCCTACAGCCAACCGGTGGTAGGTGGGAGAAGAACGGTGGCAGCGATGCCCCGCCCTTGATAGTCCAATCGGGAACGGCCGTCTAGCCACGACTAGGCGGCCGTTCTTTTTTTCGCTCAACTTCCTGTCGTTGGCGTACCCTCCCGACCCCAGTCGCTCGTGCCGCGGTAGACCCGGCGATGATCGACCTGCCAGAGCGATCGGCTGCTGAGCAGGTCACCGCTGGTAAAGTGTTCCGACGCCGCAAGCGCATCGGCCATGCTGGTGGTCCGTGCGCTCGCGTGGTCGGCATGGTGTAGTACCTCCGCCTCGAGCGTCATCGGCCGGACCGGCGCACCGAACTCGAGTGCCCCGTGATGCGAGGCGATCAGATGCTGGAGGATGACCACCTCTCGGCCGGAGCACGGCGGCACCGCCTGCGCCGCGAGCTGTCGGCCGAGCATGAGCATGCCCAGCGTGACGTGCCCCAGGAGCGCGCCGGGCTCGGTGAGCTCGAAGAGCCCGCTCCGCCACTGGTAGGCCTCGAGCTTGCCGATGTCATGAAGCAACGCGCCCGCGAAGACCAGCTCAGGATCGGCGCCCGAGGACAGCGCCGCGGCGCGCCCGATGCTGGCGACCTCCACCGTGTGGCGAAGCAGACCGCCGAGCTGCGCGTGATGGCCGACGGTGCTGGCGGGGCAGTCTTCATACGCTGCGCGGAACGTCGGGTCGTCGTAGAAGAGCGCCAGCACGCGACGGATCCGCGCTGCGCGCAGGGCGCAGCGGACCTGGTCGAGCAGCGTCCAGTCGGCGGCGGTGGTGCCGGTGGCCGGCACGACCGCGCGCAGGGGGACGGATCCGGCGGGCGCGACGCTCAGCGCCGACAGCTCGAGCTGCCGCGTGCCCCGATACTCCCCGATGCGTCCCACCGCACGCACGATCGTGCCCCGGGCGAGCTCTTGGGCCCAGGCCTGGCGCTCGCCCCACAGCGGCGCGCCACTGATGCGGCCGGTGCGGGTGCCGAGCGTGAGCACCACGGCCGCCCGCCCTTCGCCGTACGTCCGCCGCTCCACCTGATGCACCAGCATGAACGCATCCACGGTGGTGCCTACCGGCGCGACGACAGCATCGCAGGACTGACTCACCGACGGCACATCACGCACCGGCGCGGCGCGGGACATGGGGACCGGCCGCCGCTTCGATTAGGTTTGCGACCATGCGCCCGGTTGACCTGCTGGTCCTCGACGCCGACCCCCAGCGCCGGAGTGAGGTGATGGCGCTGCTGCGCGGAGCCGGCCACCACGTGGCCCTGGCGCCGGACGCGGCCGCCGCCGCCGAAGCGCTCGGCCGCGCAGGCTTCGAGCTCCTGGTACTGGACCCTGCCTGGCCGGAGCTGGACCCTGCCCGCCTGCGTGAAGCGCTGGCGGCGAGCCGAGCGATCGAGCCCGAGCCGCTCGATGCCGCCGAGCGGCGCCACATTGCCTTGACCCTGCGGTTCACGGCCGGGAACAAGCGGCGTGCCGCCGAGCTGCTGGGCATCGCGCGCTCCACCCTGTTGCACAAGGTTCGGAAATACGGCCTGACCGAATAACGACTCCGGGGAGCCAGCCGACCGACGCCGATGCTCAGGAGCCGCGGCGGATGCGCACCCGCCCCAGCCGGGAGACCACCACGGAGCGGATGGCCGCTCCTCGGCTGATCTGAAACGTGGCGTTGGATAGCCCCGTGGTGAGCCCCACCGGAGAGAAGGTGAGCTTCCGGACGGGGCCGGCGAGAGTTGCCCCGGCTGCTGCTGGCCCGGCGGCCCGCCAGACGACCGAACCGGCCAGGGTGGCGATGCGCAGGCTGTCGGCGGCTACGGTGAGCACCAGCGGGCGGTTCATGAGAATGGCCGCGATCCGGGCTCGGCGGTGGGCAAGGACCACGCCCTGGGCGGCCTGCTCGGCGATCCAGCTATCCCGCAACGGGGTGAGCCGCGGCAAGGCGATGCCCAGCA
>DASSEC010000027.1:0-2044 GCA_035696685.1 Candidatus Limnocylindria bacterium
GGCCACGGCCACGCCATCGCCAAGGGCCACGAACCGCGGCTCATGATGGCCGAGCTGTTCGGCAAGGAGACCGGCTACTGCCACGGCCGCGGCGGGTCGATGCACGTGGCCAGCCGATCGGTGCGCAACCTGGGCGCCAACGGCGTCGTGGCCGGCGGGCTGGGGATCGCCGCTGGAGCTGCCCTGGCCATCAAGCAGCGTGGCGGACCCGAGCTGGTGATTGCGTTCTGCAGCGACGGTTCATCGGCGAACGGGATGTGGCACGAGTCGCTCAACCTGGCAGCCATCTGGGACCTGCCGATCATCTTCGTGCTCGAGAACAACCAGTACGCGGTCTCCACCCCGATCCGGGACAGCGCCCGCGTCGAGCACCTGTCCGAGCGGGCCGCCGGCTACGGCATGCCCGGGCTGACGGTCGACGGCAACGACGCAGTGGCCGTGCACGAAGCGATGCAGGAGCCGATACGGCGCGCCCGCGCCGGCGAGGGACCGTCGCTGCTGGAATGCATGACCTACCGCCACGGCGGCCATCACGTCAACGATCCAGGGCTCTACCTGCCGAAGGACGAGCTGGAGGCATGGAAGGCCCGCGACCCGCTCATCGTGCTGCGCGCCCACCTGGCCGATGCCGGGGTGGACGAGGATGACATCAAGGCCGTGGACACGCGCGTCGAGCAGCTCATGGAGGAGGCCGTGGAGTTCGCGACCGCCAGCGAGAACCCATCGGTCGAGGCCTTCCTGGCCGAGGTGGCCTCGTGAAGTACCGCGAGGCGCTGCGCGCCGCCCTCGAGGAGGAGATGGAACGCGATCCGTCCGTCTTCGTCATCGGCGAGGGCATCGGCGAGCGGGGAGGCTCCTATAAGGTCACCGAGGGGCTGCTGGCGCGCTTCGGCCCCGCTCGCGTCATCGACACGCCGCTGGCCGAAGCCGGATTCGTGGGCGTGGGCATCGGCGCCGCCATCAATGGGCAGCGACCGGTCGTCGAGATCCTGTTCATCGACTTCCTGATGCTCGGCATGGACCAGGTCGTGAACCAGGCGGCCAAGTATCGGTTCATGTCCGGCGGACAGGGCCGGGTGCCGCTGGTCATTCGCACTCAGGGCGGCACCGGCAACTCGCTGGCCGGGCAGCACTCGCAGAGCCTGGAAGCGATGTACTACCACGTCCCCGGGCTGAAGGTGGTCATGCCCGCCACGCCGCGCGACGCCAAGGGCCTCCTCAAATCGGCGATCCGCGACGACGACCCGGTCATCTTCATCGAGCACAAGCAGCTCTACATGACCGACGGCGAGGTGCCGGAGGAGGACTACCTCATCCCGCTGGGCGAGGCCGAGGTCAAGCGCCCGGGCGACGACGTCACCCTGGTCGCCTGGTCGCACATGGTGCTCAAGAGCCTGCAGGCAGCCGAGGAGCTGGCGGCAGACGGGATCTCGGTGGAGGTCATCGACCTGCGCAGCCTGGTGCCCATGGACGTCGAGGCCATCCTGTCCTCGGTGCGCCGCACCGGGCACCTGGTCATCGCCCAGGAGGCGGTAAAGCGCGGCGGGGTCGGCAGTGACATTGCCGCCATCGTCGCGGAGCGCGCGTTCGATAGTCTCCGGGGGCCGATCGTCCGGATTGCCGGCGCCAACACGGTCATCCCGTTCAACCTCGGCCTGGAGCGCGCCGCGGTCCCGCAGGCGGCCGATATCGTGGCGGGCGTTCGGGCAATGGTGGGAGCTCCCGCCCGGACCTGAGCTTCAGTGCATGCCGCGGCCGCCGGCGACGATCAGGAGCTCGCCGGTGATGAAGGCCGCATCGGCCGATGCCAGGAATACGGCGCAGCCAGCCACGTCATCAGGCGTGCCCCAGCGCCGGAGAGCGGTCTCGTCCAGGATGCGCTGCACGATCGCCGGATCGGTGTCCTCCACCATCTCGGTCCGGATCCAGCCGGGGCAGATGGCGTTCACGGTCACGTACGGGCCGAGCGCCAGGGCCATGGCCTTGGTGAGGCCGTTCAGCCCCGCCTTGGAGACCACGTATTCGGTGAAGCGCATGGCCGATG
>DASSEC010000028.1:0-3427 GCA_035696685.1 Candidatus Limnocylindria bacterium
ATAGCCCAGGGCTGCCAGCCGATCCACGAGGTCGGCGCGGGTGCCGCCGGCTCCGAATGGCAGCCGGAACCAGGGGTGGGGGTCGACGTCCAGCGTGCGGCGGATCACCGACTCGGCGGCGCGCACATCGGCCTCGAAGCCAGCGTCGTCGAAGAGCGGCATGCGGGCGTGGTAGTGCGAATGCGAGCCGATGAGGTGGCCGGCGTCACGGATTCGCCTCGCCAGGCGAGGCTCGGATTCGACCCATCGGCCCTGGAGGAAGAAGGTGGCCGCCACATCGTGGCCGGCCAGCTCTTCCAGGACCAGCGCGGGATCAGCGGGGTGCGGTCGGTCCGGATGCTCGGCGTCGAACGTGAGCGCGACGCGGAACGCCACTACTTTTCCACTCCGCTGATGACGATGCCGCGGGTGAAGAAGCGCTGGAAGACGATGAACAGGAAGACCGGAATGACAAGCGCCATGAGGGTCCCCGCCTGGATGAGGGCTGGATTGCGGTAGTGGATGCCGTTGAACGACGCGAGGCCAACCGAGATCGGCCATAGGTCCTGGCTGGTCGACAGGTAGATCAAGGGTCCGAAGAAGTCGTTCCACGTGTAGACGAAGGTGAAGATCGCCACCGCCACCAGGGCGGGCCAGGCCTGCGGCAGCACCACCGACCATAGCGTGCGCAGCGGCCCGGCCCCGTCGATGGCCGCGGCCTCGTCAAGGTCATGTGGAATCGTCAGGAAATACTGGCGCAGCAGGAACACGTCATAGGCGTTCGCCAGGAAGGCGGGGACCAGCAGTGGTAACCAGGTGCCGACCCAGCCCAGGTTGTAGAAGATCGTGTAGGTGGGGATCAGCGTCACCGCCGCTGGGAGGAAGATCGTGGCGATCAGGAGCGTGAACAACGCCTGCCTGCCGGGAAAGCGGAATCGCGCGAAGCCGTAGGCCACCAGCGTGCAGCTGAGCACGGTGCCGATGGTGCCAATGGTGGCCAGCAGGATGGTGTTCAACAGCAGCCGCGGGTAGTTGATCAGGTCCCAGACCTGGGCGTAATTGCCCCACTCCGGCGCGAACGTCCACACCCGATCCAGCGTTCGCCACGAGCCCGGGACCGTGAATGGTCCTGCGGCCAGGTTCTGCGGATCGATGAAATCGCTTTCCGTCCGGCCGCGCTTGACGAGGGCCAGCTCCCTGGTCCCGCCGTCCACGGGAACCTTGAACAGCTCGTAGTCCTGGCCCTGGTAGCTGAACGTCGCAGGATCGGCCGGCCATACCGGCGAGTTTGGCTGGGAGATCTGGTCCGGCGTCTTGAAGGAGATCGTGAGCGCCCGTACCAGCGGCGAGAGGAACGCGGCGACCAGCGCGACGGCGAAGAAGGTGAGGACGAACGTCCGGGTCCGCGAACCGTGCGGGCCATCATCGGATCGATCGTCCCGCGCGAGGCCAGGCAGCTCCGGTGCGCCGGAGGCGACGGGGTTGACGCCGGCGGTCATCGCTCGCCCGCGTAATAGACCCAGCGTCGCGCCGACAGGAAGAGCAGCAGCGTGACCGCCAGGATGACGAGGAACAGCATCCACGCCAGGGTGGCGCCGTAGGCCATGTTCTGGAACGTGAAGAACTGCTTGTACAGGTAGAGGTTGTAGAACAGCGTGGCCCCGCCTGGGTCGCCGGTGCCGTTGTTGATCACCAGCGGTACGAGGAAGTACTGGAAGACCTCCACCACCCCCAGGGTGAGCGTGTAGAAGATGACCGGCGTCATCATCGGGATCGTGACGTGGCGCAGGCTGGCCCAGAAGCCGGCGCCGTCGATGTAGGCCGCGTCGTACAGCTCGGTCGGGATGCCGGCCAGGCCGGCCAGGTTGACCACGATGCCTGCGCCGATTGACCACAGGCCGATGAGCACCAGGCCCGGATACACGTACGCGGGGTCGTTGAGCCAGTTCGGCGGGTTCTCGACGCCGATGAAGCGCAGCGCGCCGTTGATCCAGCCGGACTCGGCGTTGAGCATGCCGTTCCAGATCAGAACGCCTGCCACGAACGGCACGACGTAGGGCATGAAGAACAGGACGCGGAACACCGCCGTTCCGCGCAGGGAGCGGCTGTTCAGCAGGAGGGCCACGCAGAAAGGCACGATCACGCCGATCGGCAGCGACAGGGCCGCGTACTTGAGCGTGACCAGCAGGGACTGCCACACCCGTGGGTCACCGAACAGGCGCTGGTAGTTCTCCAACCCCACGAAGGCCAGCGGCTTCTCCTGCGCCAGCGTGAAGTTCGTGAAGGTGAAGCCCAGCGTGGCGATCATGGGGATCAACGTGAACGCCAGGAAGCCCACCACCCAGGGAGCGATGAAGGCGTAGCCCACCAGCGCCTCCCGGCGTGCCAGCGACGGACGCCGCATCGCTGCCGGCAGCCTCATCGAGCGAGCGGTCACCTCATCCCTCCGATCGGCTGCTTTGCTGGTGGTGCGACCGGCCGGCCGGCCGCACCACCGGATTGCGCGGCGAGCCTAATTGTTCGCCGCGTCGAACACGCCCTGCAGCTCGTGCTGCATCTTGTCGATCTCCTTGTCGAGATCCAGGCCGGGCTTGGCCTGCCAGTCGGTGCCGTAGCGGTTCACCACGTCCATGGCCTCGTTGTAGGCAGGCATGGGTGACTCGAAGTTCGGGACGTCGGCGTAGGCAATGCCGTCCAGCGCCACCTGCCAGTCCACTTTCTGCGGGAAGTTCCCGGCCAGCGTGTCGAAGAACGCCTGCTGCTCCGACGGCCGTGCCGGTACCGCGCCGTACGTGCCCAGCAGCTCCTCGCGGGCGTCGTCCAGCAGGTACTGGAGGACTTCGAACGCTTCCTGCGGGTGCTTGCTGCCCTTGAAGATGCGGAACGTATCGGCATTGAAGGCCGCCGTGATCTTGCCGTTGTAGGACGGCATGGCGGCGATGTCCCAATCGTCGCCGGCATCGCCGACGCCGTAGGAGGACCACAGATAGTTCTGGCTCATCGACACGTTGCCGGTGAAGAACGGGTAGTCGCTGGGGTTGAAGTCAGGGCTCTCGAACTGCGGGCCGGTCATCGCGAAGTGATCGGTCCAGATCCCGTTGTAGAAGAAATGCCAGGCTGCCCGCCAGGCGTCCGGGATCTGTGCGGTCTTGCCGTCATCGCTGACCAGGCGGCCAGCCCCGAAGTAAGCGCCGGTCTGCCGCAGGTCGTCGCGCTGTGGCTCGAAGCCCCATTGGACGATGTTGTCCGGGTCGAAGTTCGGGTCGTTGGCATCGGCCCCGTTCTCGTCAAACGTGAGCATGCGCGCGATCTCGCGCACGGTGTCGTAATCCCATGGCCGCTCGGTGCCATCGGGCATCACGTACGGATCGCCCCACTTGTGCGGGGGTTCCTTCAGGCCGACCTCCTCGAAGTGGCTCTTCTTGTACCAGAGCACCGACGGATAGAA
>DASSEC010000029.1:0-9790 GCA_035696685.1 Candidatus Limnocylindria bacterium
CCCAAGCCGGCTGCTCGGCCGGAGGCTGACTGGCGGGAGGCACATTGGCCGGAGGCTGCCAGCCCGCAGGCCCGGCCGTGGTGGGCTCGGCCGCGGCTGGCGAACCAGCTGGGTCCGAGGGCTCAGGAGCGGGCGGCTGCACCGGCTCCATGGCAGGTTGCGTGGAGTCGTCCATGCGCCACAGGCTACTCCGCGCTCCCCGACGAGCGCCAGAATGCGCCCATGCCCTGGCGCGGCTCCGCCAAGATCGCCTTCATCGGCTCGCATTCGGTGCGCAAGTCGAACGCCGTGCATGCGTTTGCCAGCACCATCGGTCGAGCGGGGGTGAGCGTCGAGGTCGGGCGCGAGGTGATCCGCTTCAACCCGCTGGGCATGAACGAGGCGGCCACGCCCGAGGCACAGCTGTGGGTCCTCATGGCGCAGATCCAGCAGGAGCTCGAGCTGCGCAACCGGGCCGAGGTGCTGGTCACCGATCGGTCCGTGGTCGACAACTTCGCTTACTACCTGCGCGTTACCGAGGGTGCCGATCCGTATGCGGTGGAGCCGCTTATCCGCCGCTGGGCGCAGACCTACGACCTGTTCGTCCGGCTGCTCCCCGACGTTGCGCTGCTGGCCGACGGCGTCCGTTCGACCAATGACGCGTTCCGCGCCGCGATCGAGGCGATCCTGGATCGCATCCTGCCGGAGTACATCGCGGCCGATCGGCTGATCCCGCTGCCTGCCTCACAGGTCACCGAGTCGTACGACTGGTGGGCGATCGCCGAGCGCCTGGCGGCGCTGCGTGGAGAGCGGCTGACCGTTCGTTCCTGAGTTCAGGCATTGCCCGGTCGAGCCTTCCAAAGCCGATGCCGTCGCGGATACACTCCGGCTACCGATGCTGCCGGCCCGATTGAGGACCCTGTTCCACGTTCCGCTGCTCCGCCGCATGGCGTTTCATGCGCGGCGCATCGGCACGCAGGTCGACCGCCACTTCTTCACCACCCTGCTGGCGGCGGTGCTCGGCTTCGTGGCCGTCGCCTCGCTGCTCGTGGTGCTCCTGGAGCGGCAGCTCACGATCGCGGACTTCGGCAACACCCTGTATTGGGCGGTGACCACGGTCATCGGCTCCGGCGATGCGAGCTACGTCACCTCGCCGGGTGGCTTCGTCATCGGCTGGCTGCTGGCGTTCTTCGGCGTGGCGCTGGTGGCGGCCATGACCGGAGCGGTGGTCGGCTTCTTCATCGATTTCCTGCTCAAGGAGGGCCAGGGCATGGGCGCCGCAGGCTTCCGGGACCACATCGTCGTCTGCGGCTGGAACACCACCGCCCGCGACCTTATCGAGGAGCTCAAGACGGACGAGTACGACGCGAAGGTCGTCCTGGTACACGACAGCGAGCGCAACCCCGCCGGCGACGGCGTGTACTTCGTTCGCGGCGACATCACCAGCGCCGAGGATCTCAATCGCGCGGGGATCACGGAGGCGGCCAGCGCGATCGTCTTTCCCGCGACCGCCGACAACGAGGCCGACATGCGCTCGATCCTGTGCGTGATGGCCATCGAGTCGCTGGCGCCGGATGTGCGGACCGTGGTCGAGGCCAACAACCCGGCGCACGTCGAGCACTTCCGCCGGGCCAAGGCGGATGAGGTGTTGGTCACTTCCGCCCTGGCCTCGCGGCTGCTGGCGCGATCCGCGCTGTACCCCGGCCTGTCCGAGCTGGTGACCGACCTCGTCTCCGGCGGCGCTGGCTCCGAGCTGTACCGCATCGCGATTCCCGAGGACATGTGCGGCCTCAGCGTCGATGACTTCTCGGCCAGGCTGCGGTCGGATCACCATGCCACGCTGCTCGCCGTCAGCCGCCGCGGCCAGGTGTCCACCAACCCGCCAACCGACTTCAAGATGCAACCCGGTGACGACGCGGTGGTGGTGGCCGAGTCGCTCGGCACGCTGGCCCCGCTGCGCCTCCAGCACGAGTAGGCGCCGACATGGCCGACGAGCGCGAGCGCGCCCTGCGCGAGGCGCTCGACCTGGGGCTCGACTTCCTGCGCGGCGTCGGGGAGCGGCACGTAGGCGCCACCGCGAACGCCTCGGCCATCCGTCAACGGCTGGAGACGGCGTTGCCAGAGCAGGGCACGGATGCCGCGCAGGTCGTCCGCGAGCTGGCAGCCGCGGTGGACCCGGGCATCGTGGCCACAGTGGGGCCGCGCTACTTCGGCTTCGTCATCGGTGGCGTGCTGCCGGCCGCGGCCGCCGCCGACGTGCTGACCATGGCGTGGGGCCAGAACGGCGCGCTGCACGCCCTCTCCCCGGCCGCCGCCGCCGCGGAGGAGGTCGCCGGGGAGTGGATGCTGGACCTGCTCGGCTTGCCGGCGATAGCGAGCGTCGGCCTGCCCACCGGGGCTGGCCTGGGCAACGCGGTGGGGATCGCGGCCGGCCGCCACGCTGTCCTGCAGCGCGAGGGCTGGGACGTGGAGGCTCGCGGCCTGTATGGCGCGCCGGAGATCACCGTGGTCATCGGCGAGGAGGCGCATGCCACCGCGCTGACCGCGCTGCAGTACCTGGGCCTCGGCCGAGACCGGGTCGTTCGCATCGCGACCGACGACCAGGGGCAGATGCGCGTTGATGCGCTGACGGACGCGCTGCCCGCCATACCCGGCCCGTTGATCCTGTTGGCCCAGGCGGGCAACGTGAACACCGGCGGCTTCGACCCGATGGATGCCATTGCCGATGCGCTCGACGGCCACTCGAACCACTGGGTCCACGTCGATGGCGCCTTCGGCCTGTGGGCCAATGTTTCGCCGTCGCTGCGCCACCTGGTGCGCGGCGTGGAGCGCGCCGACTCCTGGTCGACCGATGCGCACAAGTGGCTGAACGCCGGCTATGACTGCGGCTTCGTGGCCGTCCGCGAGCCGGAGGCGCATCGTGCCGCCATGGCGGCCACCGCGGCGTACCTGCTGCGGAGCGACCAGCGCGAGTCCTGGGAATACGTCTTCGACAGCTCGCGGCGCGCGCGGGGCTTCGCCCTCTACGCCGCGATCCGTTCGCTGGGGCGCGACGGCATCCAGGCCCTGGTGGAACGCTGCTGCGCCCTCGCGCGCCGCATGGCGCAAGAGCTCACCGCCGGCGGGGCCGACGTGCTGAACGAGGTGATGCTGAACCAGGTCCTCGTGCGGTTCGGCGACGACGAGCGCACCAATCGCGTCATTGGGCGGGTCCAGGCGGAGGGAACGGCCTGGATGGGCGGGACGACCTGGCATGGGCAGGCGGCCATGCGCATCAGCGTCAGCAACTGGTCGACGTCCGAGGCCGATGCCGATCGGACGGTCCGGGCGGTGCTGGCGGCCGCGTCCGCCGACTAGGCACCGCGCGTCCTGCTCGCTAATGCAGGAATTGGAGCGAAGCCAACAGCCGCTGGGCCGGACGGCGCACGACGACGTCCGGCTGGATGTCGATCAGCAGCTGGCCGCCGTCGACGTCGACGACGATGACCCGCTGCGGGATCCCGGGATAGATGAGCAGCGGCTGGAGTGGAGCTTCCGGCGTGGTCGAGGCCACCAGCACGCAGCTGAGGTGTGCGGGACACAGGCCGGGAACGGCCGATATCTCGCCGGGGATGGCGGCCACGTCCAGCTGCGTGGCCGGTCGCCCGCCGACCGAGACAGCCCGCGGCTGCGAGGCGCTGAGCTGGGGGTCGTGCTCCAGCCACGTGACGAAGTCAGCCGGCAAAGGCGCGGGCGAACCGTCGCCGTTGAAGCCGCCTGTCGGCAGGTAGAAGGCGATACCGCTTCCCTCCGCCTCGGGATCCCCGATGGCGATGGCCCTGGTCAGCGAGGTGCTCGTCGCGAACCAGAAACGGTCCGGTGTGCTCGTCGGGACGGTGACGGTGAACGGGATCGCGAAGTGCGGCGTGGCGTAGGTGACGCCGGAGCGCAGGGTGCCGTCTCGCAGCAGCGTGACGCCGGGCGGGATGTCGAGCGGTGTCGGCGAGGCGCTTTGCGTGCCGCCGCTCGCCGTGGCGCTGTTGCTGGCGGCCGGTGCGCTCGCGCTGGGGGCGGGTCCAGCGCAGGCGGCCGCCAGGGCCAGCAGGCCGATGACCACACCCCATCGGCGCCTCGTCATGTGCGTGCCGGCCGGAACCTGAAATAGGCCCAGAACAGGACCGAAAACGCCCCGAATGCGGCGAAGGCGCCGACCGCGGCTGCCAGCGCCCCGGGCGAGAGCTGCGACAGGTAGCCGGTATGCGGGCCGATCAGCAGGTGGATGAATGCGAACGAAGAGATGCCGAACAGGAGCGCCCAGCGCCATCGGCTCCAGGCGTAGACGGCCTGGCCCGCCAGGAAGCGCATCGGCAGGAGCCCGAAGGCAACCGCCTCCAGCCCGCCGACCACCACCACCGCCAATGCGGTCTCCAGCAGCAGGCTGGCGAACGGCGCCACCCCGTTGTCACCCGCCCGTAGCCAGTCCAGCGCGACCCATGCCGCCAGCGCGACCAGCAGCGTCCAGGCCGCGCCGGCTGCGTTCTGGCGGCCCTCGTCGCGGGCGTTGACGTCCTCGCGGAACACCAGGCCGATGACGATGCCGTAGAGATAGCCGGGCTCCAGCGCGGCGAAGCGCGAGACGGCGACGCAGATGACCGCCGCCGGCAGCGTCCAGGGCAGCGCTCGAACGCCCGCCGACGCCCCGGTCCGCCGACGGTAGATCAGCAGCCCCGGCACCTCGAATGCGGTCAGCACCAGCCCCAGCCCGGCGAACATGCCCACGTAGGTCGCCAGCGCATCCGCGTTGAGCGTGACCCCCGGATCGAGCAGCACGTAGACCGCGGCGCCCACGGCCAGGAACAGGCCGATCCCCAGCGGCGACGTCCACAGCCGCGAGAAGCGGCCGGGCGGGCTGTCGCCACGACGGCGCAGGTGCAACCAGCCGGCGATCTCGTCGTAGTTGGCCTCGAACGTGTCGTTGAACAGCTCCGAGGTGAACGCCATGAAGAGGAGCAGCAGGATGGCCAGCGCCGCGCTGCCTCCCAGCGCCACCGGGTCAAGGCTGACGTCCCCCAACGGCGTGAGGCTGGCGACCAGCGCGCCGCGCGGCGGGCGACTCGGAGGTCCCGCCGGGCCGGCGGGCGGTACCGCCGACGGCGTTGGCGAGGGATTGCCGGCCAGCACGCTCTGCTCCGTGGTTGGCGTCGCAGTCGCGGAGGCGGCTTGGGTTGGCGTCGGGGACGGGGACAGAGTCTGATTGGCGCTCGCGCTCGGGGTCGACGTGACGGCCGCGGTCGCGCCGGCCGTTGGCGACGCCGTTGGGCGCGGCGTCGGCCGACGCGTCGGTTTGGCCGTGGGCGTGGCGGTGGCCGGCGGGACCACCACCGCGGACTGGATCCAGTACGTGTACTCCGTCACGGAGCCGTTGGTCGTGATCCGCAGGCCGCCCGACAGGGTGCACTCGTCGGCAATGGTGACCGGCCCATCCGTGCCATCCGTGCGGCGGCTGGTCACCGTGTCCACGAAGGCACCGAGCTGCGCGTCCGTGATCCGGTCCGGCGCGCAGGCGACGCCCTGCAGCGTGCGGTGCCAGCCGTTGAAGAATGGGTCCAGGGGAAGCGAGAACACCGTCACTTCCGTTCCCACGCCCTTCAGCGGTCCGGAACCCGGCCGAATGGCGGCGAGCTCGGACCAGGTCAGGTCCGGGTCGAAAGCGGTGCAGTCAAGGCCACCGGTCGCAGACGCGCAGCTCATGTTGTAGGTGCCCGTGGCAACCGCGACCACGTCCTCGGCCGTCGGCTGGTGCGTGGCCAGCATGGCGGGGGGCACGCCAAGGAGGGCGACGACCACGAGGGCCGCGCCAACGGAGAGCGCGCGGAAGGTGCCCGGAATCCGCACGGTCCGCTCAGTATCGGCGCCAAGGCAAGAGGAGGTTGCAGGCTGTGGTCTAATCCTCCTTCGGAGGATCCGCATGACCGTCACCACCGACCGTCTGACCACCGACGAGATCCTGCGCCTGAACCGCGAGTACACGTTCTTCAGCTGGTCGGCGCAGGCCAAGATCAACCCAATCGTCATCGACCACGCCGAGGGGATCTACTTCTGGGACCCCGATGGCAAGCGCTACATCGACTTCAACTCGCAGCTGATGAGCGTGAACATCGGCCATGGCGACCGCCGCGTGGCCGACGCCATCGCCGAGCAGGCTCACAGGCTCGCCTTCGCCGCCCCGCAGTTCGCGACGGAAGTGCGCGGCCGGCTGGGCGAGCTGCTGGCGCAGCTGACGCCCGGCGACCTGGACACGTTCTTCTTCACGCTCGGCGGCGCCGAGGCCAACGAGAACGCGCTGCGCATGGCGCGGATGGTCACGGGACGCCAGAAGGTGATCGCGCGCTACCGCAGCTATCACGGTGCGACCGCCGGGGCCATCTCCGCCACCGGCGACCCACGCCGCTGGGCCAACGAGCCGGGCGTGCCCGGCGTCGTGCGCGTCATGGATCCGTATCGCTACGGCAACCCCGAGCCTGATCCTGTTGATGAGCACCTCGCCTACCTGGACGAGGTGATCCAGTACGAGGGACCGCACACCATCGCGGCGTTCATCCTGGAGACGGTGACCGGCACCAACGGGATCCTGATCCCGCCGGACGGCTACCTGCAGGGCGTGCGGGAGCTGTGCGACCGCTACGGCATCCTGCTGATCGCCGATGAGGTGATGGCCGGCTTCGGCCGCACCGGGCGCTGGTTCGCGGTCGACCACTGGGACGTCGTCCCGGACCTGCTGACCATGGCCAAGGGCCTGACCAGCAGCTACCTGCCGTTGGGCGCGGTGGCCATGAAGCCTGCGATCGCCCAGTTCTTCGCCGAGAAGGTCTACTACGGCGGCCTGACCTACTCCGCTCATCCCGTGAGCTGCGCCGCCGCCATCGCGGCAGTGGGCGTGCTGCGCGACGACGACCTGGTGGGCAACGCGGCCCGGCTGGGCCCGGTCATGGCGGACCACCTGGCCCGGCTGAAGGCCGATCACCCGAGTGTCGGCTCGGTGCGGAGCATCGGCCTGTTCGGCATCGTGGAGCTCATCAGGGACACGAAGACCCATGAGCCGATGGCTCCCTTCAACGGCTCGTCGCCCGAGATGGCGGCCCTGGACGCACGGTTCAAGGCCGATGGGCTCTACACCATGCAGCACTGGGACGGCTTCTTCACCAACCCCCCGCTGTGCATCACCGAGGAGCAGCTTGGGGAGGCGTTCGCGATCATCGACGCCGCGCTGGAGGTGACCGACGCAGCGGTGCGCTGAAAGGAGGACCAACCAGGCAGGAGGAGCGGAGAAGACCCGCGCCGGCCGCGCAAGCCGAGCCGGAGCGGTGTGAGAGTTATCGAGTCCGAACCGGAGGATGACCGATGACTGTTGCGGCACGCGAAGAACGTGTCTATCCGGATGGCCGCCACGAGCTGACGCCCGAGTCGCAGGCGGCCCTCGCCGACAGTTCGCTGTTCAACGAGGACCTCGCTCCCGTCCCGGTCGAGCGACGTACCTGGACGACCTATAACTACCTCGCCCTGTGGGTGGGCATGGCCCACAACATCCCGACCTGGGGACTTGCCGCCGGCCTAGTGTTGGCCGGCATGGCGTGGTACCAGGCGATCTTCACGATCGCCATCGCCAACGTGATCGTCCTCATCCCCATGCTGGCGAACAGCCACGCGGGCACGAAGTACGGCATCCCCTACCCCGTCTTCGCACGTGCCTCGTTCGGCGTGTTCGGCGCGAACCTGGCCGCGCTCATCCGGGCCGGGGTCGCCTGCGGCTGGTTCGGCATCCAGACCTGGATCGGCGGGACCGCCATCTTCACGCTGATGACCGCACTGCTTGGCGCGGACTCGTGGTGGGCAACCGCGGCGCCGCTGAAGATCGGCTTCGGTGACCCGGTCCCGTGGACCGAGTGGCTGAGCTTCGCGATCTTCTGGCTGCTGAACATGCTCATCATCTGGCGCGGCATGGAGGGCATCCGCCGCTTCGAGAACTGGGCCGCGCCGTTCGTGCTGGTGGTGGCGATCTTCCTGCTGGTCTGGATCACCATCCAGGCCGGTGGCTTCGGACCGTTGGTGGCGGATCACGGCACCATCGGGTGGGGCAGCGACTTCTGGTTCGGGCTCTTCCCACCGACGCTGATGGCCATGATCGCGTTCTGGTCGACGCTGTCGCTGAACATGCCGGACTTCACCCGGTTCGGGGCGAGCCAACGGCAACAGGCCTGGGGCCAGATCCTGGGATTGCCGACGACGATGACGATCTTCCCGCTCATCGCCGTGCTGGTCACTTCGGCGGCGACCGTCGTCTATCCGAACGACGCCCCCGGGGACCTGTTCAACCCCGTCTTCCTGGTCGGCAAGTTCGACAACGTGTTCGTGGTCATCCTGGCGCTCTTCACGCTGGGCGTGGCCACGCTGTCGGTGAACGTGGCAGCGAACGTCGTCAGCCCGTCCTACGACTTCTCGAACGCGGTCCCACGGCTGATCAGCTTCCGGACCGGTGGCCTGATCACCGGCATCCTGGGAATCCTGATCCAGCCCTGGAACCTGTACTCCAATCCGGACGTGTACATCTTCACGTGGCTCGGGTTCTACGGCGGTGCCACCGGGGCGATCGCCGGCGTACTGGTCGCCGACTACTGGTGGCTGCGCCGAACGAACCTGCGCCTGGCGCACCTGTACCGCACCGATAGCGGCGAGTACCGGTACGCCGGGGGCTGGAACTGGCGTGCGGTGGTCGCGTTGGCCATCGGCATCGTCCTGGCCGTCGGGGGCGCGTATACCGCTCCTGGCACGGCTGGGCCGTTCCCGGCCGACGGCCTGATCGCCTTCCTGAAGCCGCTCTACGACTACAGCTGGGTGGTTGGCCTGGCGGCCGGCTTCCTGGCCTATGTGGGCCTGAACCTCATTTCGCCGGTGACTCGCACCGCACCGGCGGAGACTGGCACCGCTGCCGCGGAGATGGCCTAGGCACCATCGCGCGAGCCATGCCTTCTGGCCGGGGTCCTCGACGCGGGGATCCCGGCCTTTTCATCCGGTGCCGGCGTCAGGCGCCGCGCGCTCGCTCCGATGCTCACGGTCCAGGCCGAGCCGCGTGACAAGGATCTCGACGGTCGTGCCATGGACCAGCAGCGTCAGCAGGACACAGGCGAAGATGATCCCCTGCAGCATGCCGCGGTTCGGCACGTCCGCCGGGAGGGCGAGGGCCAGCGCGGTGGCCACGGCTCCTCGCAGGCCGGACCAGGCGATCAGGTGCAGCCACTCCATCGAGAATGGTGACGCCCAGCCCAGGCGGCTCAGTACGCCAGCACCGCCACCGAGCAGCACGTAGACGATCAGTGCCCGTGACAGCAGCAGGGTCGCGAATACGGCCAGCGCCGGCGGCAGCGCGGCGATGACCTGGTCGACGCCGATGGCCAGGCCGATGAGCAGGAACACCAGCGTCGTGAGCAGGTAGGCCGCGAACTCCCAGATCGTGTCCATGGCCTCCGAGCCAGCGCGGCTGGCACCCATCCGCTTCCCGTAACTGCCGAACACGAGGCCGGCCACGACCGCCGCGATCAGGCCGGACTGCTCCAGCCGATCGGCCAGCAGGTAGCTGCCGTAGGCCACCACCACCGAGATCATCAGCTGAATGAGGTGATCGTCCGCGCGGGCCAGTGCGCGCGACCCCACGAAGCCGACGACCACGCCGACCACCGACGACACGAGCGTGACCACCACCAGGCCGATGACGACCTGCGACCCGTCCACGGGACGCTGCAGCGCCTCGACGGCGAGCACGAAGAGGATGACGCCG
>DASSEC010000030.1:0-2668 GCA_035696685.1 Candidatus Limnocylindria bacterium
CGTCCTGCTCGTCCCACTGCTGCCCGGTGTGGACGAAGCCGAGCTTGCGGATGAGGTTCTCCGAGCGCTCATTCCCCGGCGCCACGCTGGCGCGGAAGTGGCGGATGCCGAACTCGCGCGTGGCCCAGTCGAACGCGCCGCGCACGGCTTCGATGGCGTAGCCCTGTCCGCGGGCCTCCGGCAGGAGCTCATAGCCGATCTCAGCCATCCCATCCTGCGGGGCCTGGTGGAAGTTCAGGTAGCCGATGGCGCGGCGGGATGGCGCGGGGCTGCCGACCACGATGGCCCGCAGCAGCCAAGGCTCGTCACTCGGCCGCTCGCGAACCTGCGCAGCACGGAACGCGGCGAGGTTGCGGACCACGTCGACCCATTCGGCGCTGACGGTAGCGGGGATCCGCTGTGCCAGGCCGCCCGCGTCGCCGGCGGCGACAGCATCCAGCTCCACCAGGGAGAGCAGGTGGAGCTCCAGGCGCTGCGTGGTGATGACCTCGTGCACGGCTACCCGCTGCCCTCAGTGGCGGGCCGCGGTTCGCGGCCACCGTCACGCAGGCGGCTGACGATGGCCGGCAGGATCTCGCCGATCTGCCCGCGCAGCACTGCGTGGGCGCGACCGTCCAGGGGCGTCGGCTCGGCATTGATGATCACCAGTCGCGCGCCACCGGCCAACGCGCGCTCCGGCAGCCACGCGACCGGGTAGACGGTGAGCGACGTCCCGATCGCGAGGAACAGGTCGCTTGCCGCGGAGGCCGCCTCCGCGCGCGCCAGGTCCTCTGCCACCAGCTGCTGGCCGAAGGAGATGGTGGCCGACTTCAGGATCCCGCCGCAGTCCCGGCACGCAGGGTCCTCCTCACCCGCACGCACGCGGTCGAGCGCGGCTTCCATGGGCCCGCGGCGGCCGCAGGCCAGGCAGATGTAGTCGCGCGTGGTGCCGTGGATCTCGACCAAGCGCTCCGGCGAGGTGCCGGCCGCCAGGTGCAGCCCGTCGATGTTCTGGGTGATGAGCAACTCGAGCCCCCCAATGCGCTCCAGCTCGGCGAGGGCACGATGGCCTTCGTTGGGCTGCGCGCCGCGCCCGGGGTGGTTCAGGCGCGTCTGCCAGGCGTCGCGCCGGACCTGGGGATCGGAGAGGTAGTGGCGGATATCGGCCTTGGCCTCCGCCTTCGGATCCAGGGTCCAGACGCCCTGCGGGCCGCGGAAGTCAGGGATGCCGGACTCCGTCGAGATGCCGGCACCGGTCAGCGCCACGGTGCGGCGCGAGGCCGCAAGCCACGCGGCGACCTGCTCGAGCTCCATCGGCGCCGATGGTAGCGGCAGGCTCAGATCCAGCCTCGCCAGCGGGAGATGGCCAGCACGCCCACCGCCAGCGCGCCCATGGCGCCGATGGCGAACCAGAAGTTGGCCGGGTTGTCGAAGAACCCGATCTTGAAGTTCATGCCCATGACGCCGGCCAGCACCACCGCCGGCAGGAGGATGGCGCTCAGGATGGTCAGCGCCTTCATGACCTCGTTCGTGCGCTGGGCCGAGGAGGCCATGTACACATCGAAGGTGCCGATGAGCAGCTCTCGCGCGTTCTCGACGGCGTCCACCGTGCGTTCCAGCCGATCGATGATGCCCGGCCACGGCTTGCCCAGGCCCTCCAGTTCGAAGTCCGGCCGCGCGAGCGGTGCGAACGTCCAGCGATGGGGCGCCAGGGCGCGGCGCAGCAGGGCCACGCGCCGGCGGAGGAGGACGACCTCTTTAAGGAACCTGTCCGACTCGCCGGGCCGCAGGGCGGCCTCGTCCAGCGCGTCGATGCGCCGCTCGATCCCCTCCACCAGTTCCAGGTAGCCGTCCAGGACGGCATCCACCAGCACCGTCAGGAATCCGGCGGCGTCCAGCGCCCCCAGGGCGGTATCGCCGCGGAGTTGGGTCCGGAACTCCTTGAAGGCCGCGACCGCGCCATCGTGGGCCGTGATGACGACGTTCGGCGCGACGATGATGTCGATGGCGGTCGGCGCCGGCAGCGGGACGGACTTGCTGCCGCGCCCGCCCGCTTCCTCGACCGCGATGAGCCGCAGATGGATTCGCTCCGGGTAGCGGAGGAGGCGCACGTCGGTCCCCGCGCTCGCCAGCAGCTCGGCCTGCTCGTCCTCCAGGTCGAACAGCTCGCGCATGTTCTCGAGCTCTCCCTCGTCGCGCCGCTCGAGGTCCAGCCACAGCAGCTGCTGCTTGCCGACGCCGCGTATGACGTCCCGCGACAGCTCGACGGAACGATCCGTCCCGTCGGCGTCGTACAGGGTTGCGCGCAGCGGCTCGGTAGAGGCAGCGGCCGTGGTCACGGGCAGGCCCGGTTGCAAGCCGCGCGCCACGAGCGGCTCAGCGGTGGTTGTAGAACTCCACCCTCCAGCGCCACTCGTTGCCCTCGGGGGCGTTCCACCACTCGACCAGCGTACCGACCTCGCCACCGGGCAGGATCACCAGGGAGCCGAGGTCGGCCTCGGTCGGCCAGCGGTCCTCCCTCGTGACTGCGCCGTCTCCCACGGCCAGCCGCGTCATGGGCAGGTAGCCCGCCTCGCGCGTGACGTCGCCGCGGGCACGGACGGTGCCGTCGAAGCGCCGCACGGTCACGTCAAGCTTCTTCGGCGCACTGTGCACCCACAGCACGTCGGTGGGATCCAGGCGGCCACGC
>DASSEC010000031.1:0-9052 GCA_035696685.1 Candidatus Limnocylindria bacterium
TGCTGAAGAAGCCGCCGATGCCGACGCCGGTCCCGCCCGACCAGGTCGTCGTCGCGTTCTGGTCCGCGCCAACCGGGTAGTCGAACTCGGGCGTCTTGGTGCCGGTCACCACGTAGCTCGACGCCGTCTCGCCGAAGTAGATCCGCGGCTGGTCGATCTGGAGCTGGCCCTGCTGGTTGATGCCCGACACCAGGTAGTCGGGCTGGCCCTCAGGCGTCACGGCGTTGACCGGCACCACCACCGCCCCGTATCCGTGGGTGTAGAACAGGTGCTCGTTGGTCCAGGTCTGTCCCTCCGGCGCTGCCAGCTCGCGTCCGGACAGCATCACCTGCCGCTCGGCGCCGTCGAAGCGGTAGCGATCGATGTCGACGTCCGCGAACTCGTAGTAACTGCGCAGGATCTGGGTCTGGGTGATCGTGTCGTGCAGCGGGCGGTAGTCCCACAGCCGCAGGTTCTGCAGCGTCGGCCGGTTGTCGTCGAACAGGGCACGCGTCAGCGGCTTCGACCCGGTGAACGTCCGCTGGCTGATGGTGTCCAGGCCGAACGCGGTGCGGGTGGCGGCGATGTGGGCCGCGATCTGCGGCTTCTCCAGCGCTAGCTCGTTCGGGCTAACCTGCAGCGCCTGCACCGCCCCGGGGATGAGGCCGCCGACCACGATCGACAGCGCGAACCAGCCAGCGACTGACAGGCCGATCAGCCACAGGGTGCGGAACCAGGTGTTCGCCAGGACCAGCACGGCGGCCAACCCGGCCACGACCGTCAGCGCCACGTAGGCCGGCTGCTGCGCGTTGAGATCGGTGTAGCTGGCGCCCACCAGGCCGGCGCCCATGCCGCGCGTCGAGAACGAAAGCTCCACGATGTCGAGCTGGTAGCCGACGGCAATCACCGCCAGCACGACCGCACCCAGGACGGACAGGTGGGCACGCACCGGGGCCGTCAACCGGAACTGCCAGCGCAGCGCTCCGGCCGCATAGGCACCCAGCGTCAGCAGCAGGATGGCGACCAGGCTCAGCACGGCCCAGCCCTGCAGGAAGCGCCAGAAGGGCAGGCCGAAGACGTAGAAGCCGATGTCGCGCCCGAAATGCGGGTCGCTCACGCCGAACGAGCCACCGTTCAGGAACAGCAGGACGGTCTGCCAGCTCGCGCTCCAGGCGCCGGCCGACACCAGCGCCAGCACGCCGGCCACCGCCAGCAGGCCGACGGACACCGCTCGCGAGGCATCGGGCACCTCGAACTGGCCGATGCGGCGGATGGGCACCTGGGGGGCGATGCGCCGGGCCAGCCAGATGCTGGCCGCCGCGGGAATGGCGAAGGCTGCGAAGCCGATGGCGAAGAGCGCAACCTGGGCCCAGAGCCGCGTGGTAAGCAGGCCGGTCAGGCCGAGCGACCCGAACCACATCAGGTCCGTGGCCAGGTCCACCACCCGGCCCACCACCCCGAACAGGAAGAGGAGGACCACCACCACGATGGCGGTGATCACCCATCGGCGAGCTGGAGGGCCGGGGCGGCGCGGCCCGGGGAAGCGCACCGGTCGGTCGTCGTGCGGCGGGCCATTGCCGTTGCCACCGTCGCCGGCTTCGTCACCGTCCGGGCGGCCGAGGCCGCGTGGTCGGCGGGGCAAGGAACGGCCTTCGCGCCGGGCGTCCTGCTCGGCCTGACGCCGTTGAAGCTCCTCCAGGAGCTTGTCGAACCAGGTTGACACGGGTGCGTGCATCGTAGCGGCCGCGGCCCCTACCCGTAGAATGCGGCCCATGCGCACCTTCGACGAGCTCGAGGCCCTGTGGTCCGCCGCCCCGTCGCCGCCGAGCGGGCGGGGGACCGTGCGCCTCCTGTGCGTCCGCCGCGCGCCGAGCCAGCACGAGACGCCCGAGACGGTGGAGGTGACGGTGCAGGAAGGGCTGGTGGGCGACCGCTGGTCCAGGGCCACGGATCACGAGCCGGACCCCGAGGCCCAGGTCACGCTGATGATGGCTGCCGTGGCCGAGCTGGTCGCAGCTGGCACGCAACCGCTCCACGAGGCCGGCGACAACATCCTGGTGGACTACGACATCAGCGTCGACAACCTGCCGGCCGGCAGTCGGCTCCGGATCGGAGACGCGGTGCTGGAGGTGTCAGCCAGCCCGCATACCGGGTGCAGCAAGTTCTCGGGGCGCTTCGGCCAGGACGCCCTGCGCTGGGTGAACTGGCGCCACTGGCGCGAGCGCCGGCTGCGCGGCGTGAACTGCCGCGTGGTCAGCGGCGGCACGATCCGGCTGGGCGACCCGGTCGAGCGCATTCCCGCCTGATCGTCGATCGCTAGCGATCCAGCCCGACCTGCAGCATGGGCTGCGGCATCGGCTCCGGGGCCGGCGCGGCGCTCCATGACGTCGCCGGCGCCGCCAGCAGGATGCTCAGCGTCATGACCGCGGCGATCGCGAGCGAGCCAACGGCCGTGGCCACGACCGGCAGCAGGTAGGTGCGTTGGCGCGTGCTGCGCGCGGGCCGATGACGGGCGGTGATGGTCGCGGACTGGACTGCCGACATGATCGTGACCTCGTGGGCGGTAACGTGATGAACCTGTCCGCAGCGTATGGATCCGCGACGCCGGCCACGAGCGGGCGGGCCCGGCATTTCCGGCGCGCCAGGCGAGGGTTTTCCCCCTAGGCGTCGCCTGCGCGCGGTGGCAGGATGCCGCCCATGCACGCGGAACCGAGCTCCGCCAGCCGCCCCGCCACGGCGCCGGGCCGTGCCTCGCGCCGTGCGTCCTGGATCGCGCTGGGCTTCGGTACCTGGCTGGTCGCCGCGTTCTTCCTGGTGCTGTGGGCGATCGCCAACGGCCAGTCGCCGGACGTGGCCGCCTCCCCATTCCACATCCCGGTCTACGCGGGGCTCGTGGCGCTGGCAGCGTTCAGCGGCATCGCCGTGGTCCGCGCCATCCGCCGCGGGGCGGGCTGGCGGGGGGCGCTCCCAGGGCACCCGGCCACGATCGTGGGTGCAGCGCTGCTCACCGCCGGACTGATCCTGGATGTCGGGTGGCGCGAGGGCATCGGCATCGGCCAGGGCATCGAGGGCAACCTGGCACCGAGCCGCATCGTCCTCGCCGTCGGCTTCTTCCTGGTCGCCGCGGCACCGCTGCTGGCGGCCAGGTCACTCGGTCCTCGCGCGGTGCCACGGCTGGCGGTCATCGGCTCGGCGGGCCTGACCATCGGGCTGCTGAGCTGGCCCGGCGGCTTCCACCCGGCAACCTCACCCTGGCTGGCGAAGGCGCCGGACCTGCCAGGCCAGGCGTCGGAGCTGTGGGTCATGGAGGGGGATGGTTCGCACCAGACCCGGCTGCTGGAGGCCGGACCGGAGGAGAACCTGGGCTACGCCAGCTGGACGAGCGACGGCGCGCGGATCGCGTACACCAGCTTCGTGATCCCCGGCGACAACCTCGAGGCCGGGCAGGCGAGCATCTGGAGCGTTCGCGCCGACGGTAGCGGGCGGCGCACCGACCTCTTCGGACTGGACTGGAACTGGATCCCGCGGTGGTCGCCCGATGGGGCCTGGCTCGCGTTCACCCGCGAGGCGCCAGGCGGCCCGTGGATGCAGGGCGGCCCAGCCGGACCTGCCCCCGGCGGTGGCCCACAGGGCGGGGCGCAGGGCCCGCTGAGCGTGCCGCTGCCCCAGGCGGACATCTGGCGCGTGGCGGCCGGAGGCGGCAAACCGCAGCGCCTGACCGACAGTGCCGGCGATGACCGGGCGCCGGTCTACTCGCCGGACGGCTCCCGGATCGTCTTCGACTCGACCCGAGACGGGAACACCGAGATCTACGTGATGAACGCCGATGGCTCGCAGCAGCGCCGCCTGACCAATGACGACGGCGAGGATTGGGGCGCCAGCTGGTCGCCCGATGGCCGGCAGATCGCCTTCAATTCCAGCCGCAATAGCGACATGGACATCTACGTGATGGCCGCCGATGGCACTGACGTGCGCCGCCTCACCTTCGGCGGCACGGCCAACGTGGCGCCGACCTGGAGCCCCGACGGGCAGCGGCTGGCATACACGGCCCGCGACGCGGCGAACAACGGCCAGATCATGGCCGTGGACCTTGCCGGAGGGACGCCGCGCGACCTCAGCCGCGACGCGGCGTTCGCCGACGAGGTGTGGACAGGGGGCTGGGGGCCGGACGGCCGCATCGTGTTCGACCGCGTCACCAACCCGGCTTCCGACACGACCGGCATCATCCACGAGGACCTGGCGGCGGCCGCCCTGCTCATCACCGCCGGCCTGGTGGCTGCGGTGCTGGTAGTGCTGGCCGGCGTCACCTTGCCATTCGGCGGCCTCACCGCGGCAGCCGTGATCGGCTTCGCGCTCGCGAGCGCCCCGACCATGGATTGGCGGTTCGTCCCGGTGGGCCTGGTGGTGGGCCTGGCGGCGGACCTCCTCGCCTGGCGGCTGCCTCCAGTCTGGCGAAGCCGGTTGATCGGAGCCATCACCGCCGGGATGGTGGTGCTGGGCAGTGGGCTGGCGGTCCTGATCACGGCCAGGCTGGCGTGGTCGCCAACCCTGCTGATCGGCGTGAGCGCAGCGGCAGCAGCCGCCGGCTGGGGGCTCGGGGGCATCACCGGGCGGTCAGCGACCGGACCGCCGGCCGCCGCTGCGCCCGCGGACGGCTGAGCGAGCGACCGTGCAACGCCGGCCCGGAGACCTCGCGCTGCTGGCGGCGCTGGGCGTGCTGCTGGCCGCCGTCGCCCAATACGGCCCCTTCCTCTATTCGTCGCCGCTGCGGACACCGCTGAACCCGGTCTTCGCCACCGCGGCCTTCATCGGCGACCTGCTGTGGGTTGCGGCCGCGCTGGCGTCCTACTGGCGCGACCCCGGTGGCCGGATGTGGAAGCTGCTGCTGGCGTCTCGCATGGTGGCGGCGCTCGGCGCGATATGGGTCGTCAACACGTCGCTGACGTGGACGATCTGGCAGGCGACCACCGGGCTCGGCACCGTGGTCTTCGCGCACCTGGTGCTTGCCTTTCCGAGTGGGCGGCTGACGAGCCGATACGACCGTTGGCTCGTCATCGGCGCCTATGCGGTGCTCGGCATGGCGCGGCTGGCCTTCCTGCTCGTCTGGGATCCGCGTTCGACCGATTGCTTCCCGCGCTGCCCGGTCAACCCGTTCGTGATGTGGCCCAGCGCCGACCTGGCCTGGCTGCTCGGCCCGGGCCTCAGCCTGCTGATCCCGCTGCTGGCCGTGCTGGTGTGCGTGGGCCTGGCGCGGCGATGGCTGCGCGCGAGCCCCGTGCTGCGCCGCATGCTGCTGCCGGTGGCGTTGGTCGCGCCGCTGGAGCTGGGCGTGACCGCGGCGCGATACCTGGTTGCCATGGACCGGGATGCCTGGCAGACGGTTGGCGTGACGCTCAGCACGTCGCCACTCGCCTTCCTGCATGCGGCCATCCCAGCCGGCTTCCTGCTGGGCATCGTGGCTGCCCGCCTGGCACGCGGCGGGATCGCCGACCTCGCCGTCGAGCTGGGTCGCGGCGTCCCGCTCGGTGGCCTGCGCGACACGCTGGCCCGCGCACTGCGCGACCCGACGCTGGCACTGGCCTTCCCAGCGCCCGGCGGCGCGGGCTGGGTCGATCCACAGGGCCTGCCGGTCGACGTGCCCAGCGCGCCGACAGCCAGCCGCTCGGTCGCCCGCCTGGAGCGTGATGGCCAGCCACTGGCGACCCTGCTCTACGACCCCGCCATCGAGGCCGAGGATCCGGGACGGGTGGAGGCGGTTGCCTCGGTGGCGCGCATGGCCCTCGAGAACGAGCGGCTGGCGGCGCAGGTGCGCGCGCAGCTGGACGAGGTCCGAGCCTCGCGCACACGGATCGTGGAGGCGGCGGATGCGGAGCGGCGGCGCATCGAGCGCGACCTGCACGACGGCGCCCAGCAGCGGCTGGTGGCGCTGGCCATGCGGCTGGACCAGGCTCGGGGCCAGACGGCGGGGGCCGGCGAGATCATCGACGCGACGACCAGCGAGCTGCTGCAGGCCATCCGCGAGGTGCGCGACCTGGCTCACGGCCTCCATCCGACGATCCTCACCGAGCGCGGCCTGGCGGCGGCGGTCGAGGCGCTGGCCGAGCGCGCCTCGCTGCCGGTGCGGGTCTCCATCCCGCAAGACCGCCTGCCGGACGAGGTGGAGGCGGCCGCCTACTTCCTGGTGGCCGAGTCGCTGACGAATGCCGCCAAGCACGCGGCGGCAAGCGTCGCCAGCGTGGACGCCAGCCTGGCAAGTGGCGCGCTGTGGGTCACCGTTGCGGACGACGGAGCTGGCGGGGCCGATGCCGCGCGTGGCTCCGGGCTGGTGGGCCTGGTCGACCGCCTGGCCGCCGTCGGCGGTTCGGTGACGGTGGACAGCCCGCCAGGGGGCGGGACGCGAGTGACGGCGGAGATCCCATTGCGCCGGGGAGCCGCTGGGTGACCAGCGATACCGGACCGCTGCGCATCGCGCTGGCCGACGACGCGGTGCTCCTGCGCGAGGCGCTCGCCGGCTCGCTGACCGCGGCCGGCTTCGAGGTGGTGGGGCAGGCCGGGGACGTGGCTGAGCTGACGGAGCTGCTGGCGCGTGTCGAGCCGGACGTGCTGATCCTGGACGTACGGATGCCGCCGACTCACACCACCGAGGGCCTCGAGGCGTCGCACGCCATCCGCCGCGAGCATCCTCGGATCGGGATCCTGCTGCTGTCGCAGTACATCGAGACCCGCTACGCACTGGAACTGCTCCGCGACGACCCGGCGGGCATCGGCTACCTGCTGAAGGAACGCGTGACCCGGATCGAGCAGCTGGCCGATGCGGTGCGCCGCGTGGCGGAGGGCGGGTCGGTGATCGACCCGGAGGTGGTGGCTCGCCTGCTTGGCCGGCCCCGCGCCCACTCCCCGCTGGACGAGCTGACGGCACGGGAGCGGGAGATCCTGCAGCTCATGGCGGAGGGGCTGTCAAACCACGGCATCGCCGAGCGACTCGTGCTCGACCCGAAGACGATCGAAGGCCACGTGACGCGGATCTTCTCGAAGCTCGGCCTGGAGCCGACTGGTGCCGACCATCGGCGCGTGCTGGCGGTGCTCAGCTACCTGCGCGCGGAATAGGCCTTCTTCGCTGCTCGCAAAGGTGTTTACTGCTGTCAACGGGGGTGGGCTTTGACGCGCGACGTGTCCACGGTCGCCGATCCGGCGCGCTGAGCCACTGGCGAGACCGAGCCTTCGCGTTCTGGAGGGACACCCATGAGACGGCTCAGCCTGGCGGCGATCGCCGCCCTGATGACGCTGGCGCTGACGGCAAGCGGTACGTTCGCGGCCGGAACGCGCCACAGGCTCCACTACGAAGGCACTGGGACTCACGCCTGGACGATGGGGAACGATTCACCCACCGAGGCCGACAGCAGGTTCCTCCGCATCGTGCTCGATCCCGGTGAATACGTGGCGGCGTTCTCGAACAGGTCGTTGAACCTGAACAAGCCCGCCGGCCTGGTCAAGAACCTGAGCTTCAACTACCGCGCCACCAATCCGGACCTGATCGGCCAGCGCATCAGCGTCATATTCGTGAACGGTGATATCGGGTACCTCGACTCGCACTACTGCCATCGCGACATCGCGGTCAGCGGCGGCGCGTGGCAGCGCTCTGACTTCACCGGTTGGAGGTCTGCCGACTGCTCGTTCTATGTCACGGGGACCACAGGAGGGCAGTACTTCGGGACGGCCTCGAGCAGCGCGTGGGCAGCGTATGTCGCGGCGAACCCCGGCCAGCAGGTCGCGTATACGTTCTTCATCGAAGAGAACGCCGGGGCCTCTACCGGGACCTTCGACGTTGACGACATCACGATCGGGAGCGGGAAGCTCTACACAAGGCGCAACCTGCCATCGAAGAGCTGCGATACCGAGGCGTCCTGCTAGCGGGAACGCGCCTCTTCACAACCAACGCAGCCAGCCATGCAACGAGAGACCCCCGCAGCTTGCGGGGGTCTCTCCAGTTCACGGGGATCGCTTCAGACCGGGACGGCTCGCCTCATCGCCGGCGCCTCATTCCCACTCGATCGTGGCCGGCGGCTTGGAGCTGATGTCGTACACCACGCGGTTCACGCCACGGACCTCGTTCACGATCCGCGAGGAAATCTTCGCCAGGATCTCGTACGGCAGGCGCGCCCAATCGGCCGTCATCCCGTCGTCCGACGTGACGGCCCGGATGGCGACCACGTTGGCGTACGTACGCTCATCCCCCATCACCCCCACGCTGCGGACCGGGGTCAGGATGGCGAACGACTGCCAGAGGGACCGATACAGGCCGGCGCCCTTGATCTCGTCGATGACGATCCAGTCGGCCTCGCGCAGCGTGTCCAGGCGCTCCGCGGTGACCTCGCCGATGATCCGGATGGCGAGGCCCGGCCCCGGGAACGGCTGGCGCAGCACCATCGCCTCCGGCAGCCCCATCTCGGCCCCAACCTTCCGCACCTCGTCCTTGAACAGGTAGCGCAGCGGCTCGATCAGGGCGAAGCGGAGGTCTGCCGGCAGGCCGCCGACGTTGTGGTGGGTCTTGATCTTGACCGCGGCCTTGGTCTCGGCGGTCTTCGATTCGATGACATCGGGATAGAGCGTGCCCTGCACCAGGAAGTCGATCTCGCCGAGCTTGGCCGCCTCCTCCTCAAAGACCCGGATGAACTCGTCGCCGATGATGCGGCGCTTCTCCTCCGGGTCCTCCACGCCCGCCAGCCTTCGGAGGAATCGGTCCCGCGCGTCGACCATCACCAGCTGCATGCCCAGGTGCTCGGCGAAGGTCGTGCGCAGCAGCTCGGACTCACGCTTGCGCATCAGGCCGTGGTCGACATAGATGCAGGTCAGCTGATCGCCGATGGCCCGATGCACGAGCGTCGCCGCCACCGCCGAATCGACGCCGCCGGACAACGCGCAGATGGCGCGCCCGGTGCCGACCCGCTGCCGGATGCCGGCCACGGTCGTTTCGACGAAGCTGGCAGGCGTCCACGTCTGGGTGGCGCCGGCGATATCCACCACGAAGTTGCGCAGGATGTCCCGGCCACGCGGCGTATGGGCCACCTCGGGG
>DASSEC010000032.1:0-2167 GCA_035696685.1 Candidatus Limnocylindria bacterium
GAGAACGGTCGGGCTGAACTCCGGTGCCTCGTCCAGGAAGAGCACGCCGTGGTGCGCCAGGCTGGCGGCGCCTGGACGGACCAGGCCGGAGCCGCCTCCGACCATCGCAGCAACCGTCGCCGTGTGATGCGGATGCTGGAAGGGCCGCTGAGAGCAGAGCGGCTGGTCGGGCGGTAGCGCGCCCGCTAGCGAGTGGATCGCCGTCACCTCGAGTGCTGCCTGCCGATCCAAGGGCGGCAGTAATCCGGGCAACCGCTCGGCCAGCATCGTCTTGCCCACCCCTGGTGGTCCGTACAGGAACAGGTGGTGACCGCCTGCCGCACAGATCTCGATCGCCTGTCGCGCCTCGTGCTGGCCCACCACGTCGCTCATGTCCACCCGTTGCCGCGCGTCCGACGCGTCCGATCTGCCGGGATCGCCATTGCCCTGGACGGCGGCCTCCCGGCTGGCACGGTGGGCCTCCTCGACAGCATCGGCCAGCTCGTCCCCCGCCAGCTGACCGCGGAGTGCGGCTATCAAGTGCGGTAGCGACGGCGCCGCCACGACGTCGACGCCGGGGACGAGCGCGGCCTCGGCACGGTTGAGCGCGGGGACGACCACTCGCCGCATCCCGCTGCGCGCCGCGGCCAGCACCGCAGGCAGCACTCCTCGCACGGCTCTGATCCGGCCGTCGAGACCGAGCTCGCCGAGGAGCACCACATCATGGAGCGCGTCGACGGGAAGCAGCCCGCTCGCGGCGACGAGCGCGCAGGCCATGGCCAAATCGAAGGAGCTGCCTCGCTTGTGCAGAGAGGCCGGCGACAGTGAGACCGTCAAGCGCCCTGGCGGCCATGGCTCGCCACTGTTGACGACGGCGGCCCGCACGCGATCGCGCGACTCAATCAGTGCGGTGTCGGGCAGCCCGATGAGGACGAACGCGGGCAGCCCGGAGGAAACGTCGGCCTCGACCTCAACAAGGGAGCCCTCCAACCCGTGCAGGCTCACTGACCAGCTGCGCGCGAGGCCCATCTAAATCATGGCCTTCACGTACCGCGCCTGGGGGACCCGGCCATCTAGTGTCGCGCGTCCGAGGTCCTTTGCCGGTGGCCGGAGGACTGCTGGATGACTGGCAAGGCCGCAGGGAGCCCGGCGTACTGGAGGTACGCGGGCGACCGAGAACGCAGCCAGGAGCCAGCGGGACCCGGCCAACGCAAAGAGACTTTGGACGCGCGACACTAGATCACGCCCTTGACGTGCGTGACCTCGGCGTTGCCGCGCGCCGGCTGGAGGACGCCGACGACGTCGAACCGGATCTGTGCCGGATGCACACCGCTGCTGGCGAGCCAATGCAACGCCAACGACCGCAACCGGCGGAGCTTGCTCGCGGTGACCGCCTCGAGCGGGCCGCCGCACGCCGTGCCGCGGCGGGTCTTTACCTCGCAGATGACAAGCGCATCGCCGTCGGCGGCGACGATGTCGATCTCACCGGCGGCACAGCGCCAGTTGCGATCCAGGATGACCAACCCCGCCGCCGCGAGATGCCTCGCCGCCACCTCCTCGCCATGTCGCCCAAGCGCGTCCTTGGCCCGCACCGGCTCCACCTCCTGGCACTGACGGTGCCGCCGAAGCAAGGCCGGGGCTAGCGCCAACCGATCTGCTGTGGATGAAGCGCGTGGTTTTCTTGACCCTGTGTACGAGCCGATGATGGAGCGGTGATGAAGCAGGCCAACCTCGCCGTCTGCTTCCTGGTGGAGCTTTGCGCACTGGCCACGCTCGCCTACTGGGGGTTCACCCTCGACGCCCCGATCGCGGTGAGGGTTGTCCTCGGTGTCGCCACGCCGCTCATTGCTGCCATCGCGTGGGGCGCCTACGTAGCTCCACGCGCGAGACTTTCAGCCCCGGCATCGATGAGGCTTGCGGTGCTCGGACGGCAGTCCTCGCGCTCGCCATCACCGGACCGGCCTGCCTGGCCTGGGCATTCGCCGCCCTTGTCGTCGTCAATACGGCGCTGACGACGATCTGGCGGCAACGCTGGTATGCCTAGCTGGTGGGGATCCGGGGTGGACTTTCTGCCGCGGGCTAACTGCCGAAGCCCGGCCGATCGTGCGGAACCTCGAGGTCGCTCTTGGCCAGCTCCTCGACATTCACGTCTTTGAACGTTACGACCTTGACGTTCTTCACGAAGCGC
>DASSEC010000033.1:0-2984 GCA_035696685.1 Candidatus Limnocylindria bacterium
CAGCCGGCGACCCGCGGTCAGCGGTGCAGGTCGACTGCGCCGTCGAGGGCGACCTGCAGCCCCCCGTGCCGGATCGGCTGGCGGTTGCCTGGCGCCTCGGCCTTGACCTCAGTCCGCTGGACGTGCGGGCGCCGGCCACCGGGGAGTGGCTGCGCGCGCTGGTGTGGCCGGAGCATCGTGATCGGATGGCCGTGCTGGCCGCAGCGCTGTCAATCGCGCGCCAGGATCCGCCAAGGGTCGTTTCGGGAGACCTGACCACTGACCTGCCGAGCCTGGCCGAAGCGGCTCCCACAGCGGCCGCGCTGGTCGTCATGTCCACCTGGACCCTGGCATACGTGGACGCGCCGGACCGTGGCCGCTTCGTCGACGAGCTGCAGCAGCTCGCTGCGGCGCGCGGCCACGACGTCTGGCTGGTCGCTGGCGAAGGGCAGGCGGTGATGGCCTCCCTGGGGCTCGACCTGGCAGAACTACCGCCGGCCGGCACCGGCGGCCCATCGATGCTGGCGCTATGCCGATTCGGGACGGATGGGACGGCCAACGGCCGGCTGCTGGCCGAGTGCCACGCCCACGGCCGCTGGATCCGGTGGCTGGATCGCGCCAGCGCGGTGGGTGGTGGCGCCGCCGCGTAGAATCCCGGCGATGGACGCCGCCCGCTATCCGACATTGCACGTCAGCCACCACCCGCTGGTGGCCCACAAGCTTTCGATCCTGCGGGACGTCGGGACAGACACGAAGAAGTTCCGGGAGCTCGTCCAGGAGCTGACCTGGCTCCTTGGCTACGAGGCCATGGCGGACCTCGCCACGCGTCCACGTTCGGTCCAGACGCCGCTCGAGGCGATGCAGGGCGCCGAGGTGGAGCCCAAAGTGGGGCTGGTGCCGGTGCTGCGCGCCGGGCTGGGCATGGTCGACGCCATGCTCGAGCTGATCCCGACCGCCGAGGTGTGGCACATCGGCCTGTACCGGGACGAACGGACGCTGAAGCCGGTCGAGTACTACAACAAGCTGCCGGACGCCGCGACCGTGCAGGTCTGCCTGATCCTGGATCCGATGCTCGCCACCGGCGGCTCGTCGGCCGCCACGGTCGACATCCTCAAGGCCTGGGGCGCGCAGAACATCAAGCAGGTGAGCCTGATCGCGGCACCCGAGGGCGTGGCCACGCTCTCAGCTGCCCATCCCGACGTGGACATCCACGTGGCCGCCGTCGACCGCGAGCTGAACGAGCGCGGGTACATCGTGCCGGGCCTCGGCGATGCGGGCGATCGCCAGTTCGGCACGTTTGCCGGCCCGGCCTCGGAGCCGGGCCACGGGCCAACGGGCGAAACCGCCGAGGTGGTGCGCCGGCTGCAGCGGGATCTGGCCAGCTCCTGATCCGGCGTCCGGGCAACGAAATGTCCCGGAGGAACTGCCCCCGACCCCTTGATGCAATCTCGGGAACCGTTGGCCGCCCCTTCGGGACGACCGAAGCATAGGCGCTCCCGCCAGGACGGCACAATCCCGGTTATCCCCGAATTTCGCCGTCCGTCGGCAACTTATCCACGCCCTATCCCCGAAGGGCGCTGGCCGGGAGCCTGTCAGCCGCTGCTGCCGTTGCCCGCGTTGCCGTTGGTGGCGACCCAGGGGCGTGGCGTCGCCAGCGAGGGCTCGACCTCGAGCGGAGCGGGCTCGTCGGCGGAAGCCTCGGCCTGCTGTTCGGTGGTCTGCGGCGCCATCGGCGTGGCGCCGGCCTGGTCGGCCTCGGCGTGGATGACGTGCATCACGGCATTGATGAGGGCGAGGTGCGTGAACGCCTGGGGGAAGTTGCCCAGGTGGCGGCCGGTGCGCGGGTCAATCTCCTCGCCGAACAGATCCAGCGGGCTGGCAAATGACAGCATCCGCTCGCACAGGCGGCGGGCCTCCTCCAGCTCGCCGATCTCGACCAGAGCCGAGACCAGCCAGAACGAGCAGATGGCGAAGGTGCCCTCCTTGCCGGACAGGCCGTCGTCGGTCTCCTCGACCTTGTAGCGCAGGACGAGGTCGTCGACGGTGAGCTCCCGGGCGATGGCCTGCACGGTGCGACGGATCCGCTCGTCCTCTGGCGGCAGGAAGCGCACCAGCGGCAGCAGGAGCAGCGAGGCATCCAGCGCGTCGGTCTCGTAGTGCTGGGTGAAGACGCCGCGCCTGTCCAGGCCGTTGGCCAGCACGTCGGCGTGGATCTCGTCCGCGGCCGCTTGCCAGCGTTTCGCCTTCTCGTCGTCCTGTCGCAGCCGTGCCAGGCGCGCTCCACGGTCGCAGGCCACCCAGCACATCACCTTCGAGCTGGTGAAGTGCTTCGGCTCCCCGCGGACCTCCCACATCCCGCGGTCCGGCTCGCGCCAGTGCGCGATGGCCTTCTCGACCTGGCGCGCCAGGATCGGCCAGATGGACTCGTCCAGGCGATCGCGGGACTTGGTATGCAGGTAGACCGAATCCAGCATGGCGCCCCACACGTCGTGCTGCCGCTGGCGGTACGCGCCGTTGCCTACCCGGACTGGCTTGGCGCCCTCATAGCCGTCCAGGTGATCCAGCGTGCGCTCGGCCAGGTCGCGCTCCCCACCCACGCCGTACATGACCTGCAGCTCCTCGTCCCCCGCGACCTCCGCGATGAAGTACAAGAAGTCGTTCGCCTCCCAATCGAAGCCCAGCGTGTACAGGCCCCACAGGGCGAAGGTCGAGTCGCGAATCCAGGAGAAGCGGTAGTCCCAGTTGCGCTCGCCGCCCGGCGTCTCGGGCAGCGAGGTCGTGGCCGCGGCAACCATCGCTCCGGTGGGGGCATAGGTCAGGCCCTTGAGCGTCAGGGCGGAGCGCTCCAGGTAGGTGCGCCACGAATGGTCCGGGAAGTGCCCACGGGCCAGCCAGTGCTGCCAGTGATGCGCCGTCCACACCAGCCGCTTGTAGGCCTCGTCATGGGTGCGGGGCGGCGCGGGCAGCCCCCACGACAGCGCCACGAATCGGCTCTGGCCCTCCTT
>DASSEC010000034.1:0-6562 GCA_035696685.1 Candidatus Limnocylindria bacterium
GATCAATTGCGCGAAGCGCACCACCCGGCGCGGCCGCACAGTCCCCGAGGGTGCGTGTGAGGGTGCGTGTGCAAGCCGCTCTCCACCTCTGCTCCCACTCGGCTGCTACGATCTGGCCGTGGACCGCAGCGGGCTACGAGCATGGATTCAGCTGTACGAGCGGGCGTGGCGGACCGCGGGGACGGGACCTTTGCCACCCTGTTCGCTCCGGAGGCGGCCTACCGGACGGCGCCATTCGAGGAGCCGTTCCGTGGCTTGGCGGCGATCGCTGCGATCTGGGAGGCGGGCCGAGACGGCTCGGATGAGGTCTTCACCATGCGCAGCGAAGTCATCGCCTTTGAGGAGTGGCCGTTCTGGCCGAAGGGTACCCAGGGCGGCTGGCACGAGCCCGAAGCCAGCCAACTCGTGATCCTGCCAAACCACCCTGCGTGGCAACCAGGGCAGGCTTGGGATTGCCGCTGGAGGCGGCGCGGGCCGCAGGTCCGTCAAGAACGCGCGCCTGCCGCATGGATCAATCGCGCGAAGCGCTCCTTGCGGCAGGCGCTCCACACTCCCCCCTGAGGGGGCCACAGCTGTATGGGGCGTGCCTGCTGCTCCAGGTAGTCGCAGACGATAACGTTGGCTAGCGCGGGCGCGGCCGGGGCGGCCGGTGGCGGATGAGGCGAACCGCCAGCAGCTGCGCCAGCAGCATCACCGGCCACAGCAGCGCCGCCAACCGCGGGGCGAACATCACCAGTGGCACCACCGCGCCGAAGACCAGCAGCACACCGGCGATCGTCCTGGTGAAGCCTGTGCGGACCTCGTCGGGGACCGGCTCGCGCAGCAGCTCGCGCCGCTCGGGCGCGGTCACGGAGATCCACAGCCGCGCCTGCAGCAGCATCGCGACCATGAACGTGAGCGCATACACGGCGATCGCCAGCGGCCGGTCGTGATAGTCGCTGAGCAGCCGCACCGGGAACGGCATGACCGCGATGAGGGCGAGGAAGGTGAGGTTGCGGACCAGCACGGACCGGTCGACGCGGGCGACGACGGCAAAGATGCGGTGATGGGTGAGCCACAGCCGGCCGAGGATGGCGAAGCTCAGCGCGTAGGCGCCGATGGCGGGCAGCAGGTCGCGCAGCTCCCTGGCCAGCGCCGACCCGCGCAGGCCCGGGGGCACCTCCAGCCGCAGGGTCAGCAAGGTGATCGCGATCGCGAACACGCCGTCGGAGAAGGCGAGCACCCGGTCGGCGTCGACCGGGCCGCCCCACAGCAGGCGCTGCCGCTCGCGCTGCTCCTGCTGCCGCGCCCGCCACGTGGCGCGCCACTGGTTCACCGTGGTGACGGCTTGACAGCCAGGAACAACCGGCCGGCGGGGGCGTCAACGTCGCTGGCGTGTCGCCAGGTGGCGGAGTCCCCGACGAATCCGTGCAGCAGGATGAGCGGCGGTCGGCTGTCGGCCAGGTCGAAGTGGATCGGCACCCTGGAGCCGTCGGCGATGGGCATGCCGGCATCGTCCCCCGGCTTCGGGCAGTCCGGCAACGGCTTGCGAGGCGCTTGTCCTGTCTCACCCTGGGTGGCGACCAGGGCAGGCTGGGATGGCCGCCGCAGGCCGCGCGGACCGCAGGTCCGCCAAGAGCGCGGCCGCTCCACTCCCCCCGAGGGGGGCATGACCAGCGGTGAATCTTCCTCCGGCCGGCGAGGGGTACGCGTGTCGCGTGCGGAGGGAATGACGGGGGGTCGCCGGCCAACTCCAGCCGGTCAGCGGGCCTCGGCCAGCACCTCCCGCTCCTGGACCCGGGCGTATGCTCGGCCGCTCCGGTCGGTGCGGCTGACGCGGTCGGCCTGGCGGCGCTCGTGGCGGTGCTGACGGTCGCTGCGGTGGCGGTGGGCCCGCTGGGCGCGGCGGATGATGCCCAGGCGCGAGTGGTCGACCGGCGGGTGCGGCTCTCGCTGTTGAGCTCGACCACCACGCTGGCGCCCAAGGTGGCGTACTCCTCCTCGCGGCGTACCCAGGCGGCCAACTCCTCGGCCGAGCGTTCCCTTGCCGGGAGTAGGCCGCGATTGAGGGCCGCGAAGGTCGGACTCAGCACCGGCGTGGTCGGGGTGGCGGTGGGGGCCGAGGCCGTGGCGCTGCCAGGCGGTGCGTAGGCCCGGTCCGAGACGCCGAGTTCCTTTCGGGTCTGGTTGATGCCGACCTGGGCGGCCCGCTGCCAGGCCTGCTCGGCTACGTCCCGGTCCGTGGTAGTAGCAGGTGCGTTGCGGCCCGCCCTGGAACCCCCCTGGGGCTGGGGCAGGCCATTGTGGTCCAAGGCGCGCCGCAGGGCCTGCTTGGAGACCCCCAGCTGGTGGGCGGCCTGGTCGATGCTCTGCTCGTTCGCTAGTGCCAGCGCCGCCTGGGCGGTTCAGTACGACTACCTGCGCTGTCGGCAGGCGCTACGCCGGGGTGGGATCTGCCCGCGGATCGCTCGGCGTGGCATCGAGCCCAGTCAGCGGCTGGGCAGCCACCGGTAGGTGGTGGAGCGGTCGCTGGCCTGGCTGGTGGGCTACCGGCGGCTGCAGGTCCGCTACGAGCGGCGCCCCGACGTCCTGCTCGGGTTTGTGCACCTTGCCTGCGCACTGATCTGTCTCAACTCACTGAGCAGGCAGAACGCACGAGACGGTTCGTGAGTTCTCGCTAGCCGGGCGCTTGCTTGGATCCGCAGGCTGGCTCGGTGCCTGGCGCAAGTCGGCTCAGCAGGTGCACCAGCTGCTGGCGCTCGGCGGGCGTGAGCGCGGCGACGGCCTGTTCCCAGATCTCGTCGCGCACCTCGGCGGCGTGGCGTACGAACTGGTGCCCGGCAGGGGTCAGCTCGAGCAGCGTCGCGCGGCGGTCGCCAGGGTCCACCGTGCGGGCCAGCAGGCCCTCCTGTTCGAGCGCGTCGACCATCACCGTCAGCGTCCGGCCGGTGATGTCCAGCCGGGCGGCGAGGTCGCCCATGCGCTGCCTAGGGCGGCTCTGCACCGCAGCCAGCAGCCGCGTGCGCGGCACTGAGGTGCGGGACGCGGCGAGCTGAGCGTTGGCGAACTGCTTGAGGCGGTGCGCGGCGCTGATGAGGCGCTCGGCGACCTCCAGGCCGGTCGGCGTGGCCGGTCCCGGTTCCGCTGGGGGCATGGTCCTCCGAAAATTCCTGGGCAAGCATTCAGTATGCATGCCTAGCAGTCTGTTAGAATGCATGCATACTATCGGCCGTCGTCACGGTCTCGCCAGGGCCGGACGGCGCAGCCCAAAGCCAAGGAGCGGCAGGACATGAACACCGGCCTCAGCGACCGCGTCGTGCTGGTCACCGGCGCCTCCTCGGGAATCGGCGCCGCCACCGCCGCCGCCTTCGGCGCCGAAGGCGCGCGGGTGGCCATCACCTACCACACCAACCTCACCGCCGCCCAGGCAACCGCCCAACGGGTCGAGGCCGCCGGCGGCAAGGCCCTGGTCGTGGCGCTGGACCTGGAGGCTCCCGCGTCGATCGGCGCCGCCGTCGGCCGGGTCCTGGAGCACTGGGGCCAGCTCGACGTGCTGGTCGCCAACGCCGTCTACTGGGGCGCTGATCGGCCGGACCCGACCATCCGCTTCGAGGACGTGCCGCTGGCGAAGTGGCAGGCGATGCTCACCGCCAACGTGGTGGGCAACGCCGCGGTCATCGATGCTGTGCTGCCCACCATGCGCGCCCGCCGCTGGGGACGGATCGTGCTGCTCTCCTCGGGCGCTGCCGAGGAAGGCCTTCCCGGTCCTGGCCCCTACGGCACCGCCAAGTCCGGTCTCCACGGCCTGGCCCGCAGCCTCGCCTGGGACGCTGGCCGCGACGGCGTGCTCGTCAACGTGGTGGCCGCCGGCTTCACCCTGACCGACCGGCGCTGGCAGCCCCCCAACGAGCTGCTGGCGACGCTGGCGGCGCGGACCCCGTCGCGGCGGCTGTCCACCCCACCGGACGTGGCCAAGCTGATCGTGTTCCTCGGCTCGGCCGCCAACGCCAACCTCACCGGCGAGCTGCTCCGGGAAGGCTCCTCGGCGGGCCGCTCCGGCCACACCCTGTAGCGCTTCCGCGCCCTGCAGTCCACCAGTCATCGATGCGGGGTCGATCGCCATCGGGCGGCAGTGACCGCGGGAGGCTGGATCGCCTGCCATAGCCACTGGGACCAGGCCGTCGACGCGGTCGTGGCCGCGGATCATGCCCCTGAGCAGGGCGAGCAACAAGAACCGGCCGAAGGTCGGAAACACGCTCTAATGACGAGTCCTCATCAGGACCGCCTGAAGCCGCCCGAATCGGTCAGCGCTCAGAGTGTTCCAGTGGTCACAAGAAGTGATCTGCTGACAATCTGCTGACAAGCGGCGCTGAGCGGGGGATCCAATAGATACGTTGTGCCTGGTGGGCGCGACAGGGTTTGAACCTGTGACCTCTTCCGTGTCAGCAAGACGGAGGGAGCCGCTGTGCTACAGGCCGTTCTCCCAGGTCGGCTCCGACCCGTGGACGCGGAAGGGAAACGCTCTCTTGACGTCCAGTTAAACGCTCTCTTGGGCTAGGTCAATAGCGTCAACCGGTCCTAGCATCCTGTGGTCTACCTGGACGACTCGACTGCTCGGCACTGCGTCGGCCATGGCATTAACGTCCATTCGCGACTCCGCTCGGAAGCGGTCCGCTTGGGTACACCGGCCGCCTGCCGGGTCAGGTCGGTGGCGGCGTCGCCCTTGTCGATCCGACCATCGGCGATCTCGCGGGTCCGTCGGTCCACGCCTGGGCAGACATGCAGACACACATCTCCCTGGAAACGGATGGGGCCGGCCGCCGACCTGCGCTGAGCCGGGCTGGAGGGCTTCTAGCCGCAGTGTTGTCGAACGGCACAAGGCGGCTGTGTCGTACGACACAGACAAGGCGGCGACGCGCGGCGCATACTGCTCTCGTGCCCGTCCGGAACGCGGCGGGCCCCGGGGGGGATGGCGCGATGACTGTCCGCGCTCAGGTCGGCGGGTTCCTGTTGGCGACGGGAGAGTATCCGCACGATCTATCGATCATCCAGGGCTTCAGGGCAGGCCTCAGCGGTGCCTGCCGCCCGCGGCGAAGTACCGGCAACGTTCCCGCGGGGGGTCTCCAGCCATGATGCGTTGGATCGTCGGATCGAGCCTGAAGCTCCGGTTCCTGGTTGTTCTCGTGGCTGTGGCCCTCCTGCTCCTCGGGTTCGTGCAGCTTCGCGGCATGCCGGTGGAGACACTTCCCGAGTTCAGCCCGCCGATGGTGGAGATCCAGACCGAGGCGCTCGGGCTGTCCGCCGCCGAGGTCGAGCAACTGGTCACCGTCCCGCTCGAGCAGGACCTGCTCAACGGGGTGGCATGGCTGCAGCGGATCCGCTCTGAATCGGTTCCCGGACTGTCACGGATCGAGCTGATCTTCCAGCCGGGGACCGACGTCCTCAAGGCGCGGCAGTTGGTGCAGGAGCGCCTGATCCAAGCGCCCGGCGGGATCCCGAACGTGTCCAAGGCTCCCGTCGTGCTCCAGCCCCTGTCGTCAACGAGCCGCGTCATGATGATCGGGCTCTCCTCGAAGGAGCTGTCCCTGATCGACATGTCGGTGCTGGCCCGCTGGAAGATCAGGCCTCGCCTCATGGGCGTTCAGGGCGTTGCCAACGTCGCCATCTGGGGGCAGCAGGAGCGCCAGCTCCAAGTGCAGGTGGACCCCGAGAAGCTGCGGGAGCGTGGCGTCACGCTCGACAAGGTCGTCCAGACCACGGCGAACGCGCTGTGGGTGTCGCCGTTGAGCTTCACGGAAGCCTCGACGCCCGGCACCGGCGGGTTCATCGACACGTCCAACCAGCGGCTCGGTATCCAGCACATCCTCCCCATCATGACCGCCAAGGACCTGGCTCAGGTGGCTGTTGAGGACACCGGTGGCAGGGTGCTGCGCCTCGCCGACGTGTCTCGGGTCGTGGAGGACCACCAGCCGCTCATCGGCGCGGCGGTCGCAGGCGGCGGCCCGAGCCTCATGCTCGTGGTCGAGAAGTTCCCAGGTACCAACACCCTCGAGGTGACCCGCCAGGTGGAGGCGGCGCTCGATGAGATGCGGCCGGGCCTCGCCGGGATCACGATCGACACCGACGTCTACCGGCCGGCTTCCTTCGTTGAGGCGGCGACCCACGAGCTGGCCGTGGCGCTGCTCGTCGGACTGATCCTGATGGTCGCGCTACTTGGTGCCGCCTACCTCAGCTGGCGCGTCGCGCTGATCAGCCTCGTCACCATCCCGCTCTCCGTGCTGACGGCCGCGCTCGTGCTCTACCACCGCGGGGCCACCATCAACTCGATGGTCCTGGCGGGGCTCGTGATCGCCGTCGGCGTGGTCGTCGACGACACGATCGTGGAGGTCGATAACTTCAGGCGGCGGCTGGGGCAGCGCCGCCAGTTCCCTGAGGCGGACAACGAGTCGACGGTGGCCGCGATCGTCCGCGCCTCCTTGGAGGTGCGCGGCCCCATGCTCTATGCGACGCTGATAGTCGCGGTGGCCACCGTGCCGGTCTTCTTCCTGCAGGGCGTGACCGGCTCGTTCGTCCGGCCGCTCGG
>DASSEC010000035.1:0-4136 GCA_035696685.1 Candidatus Limnocylindria bacterium
GACATACGCGATCATCGCCACCAGCCCGAAGCTGACCAGCCCGAACACGAGCAGGACGATGAACCACGTCTTGTCAGTGAGCTCGGCGGTGTTGAGCAACGCGCCAATCCAGGACACCAGGCCCCCGATGAAGCCGGCGACCATGGCCAGCGCCGCCACAATCCCGAATCCGAGAATGGTCCACGCTGCGGGTGTCGACTGGATGCCCACGACGTCTGGCCCCCGCATCACGAAGGCGCCATTGGCGTACGCGATCCACACCGCCGCGAATGCCAACAGGGCGCCAGCGATGACAGCCACCAGGCTGCCGACGAATAGCCTTGTCACCGTTGACTTGGACACAACCCCCTCCTCCTTTGCACAGGTCGATGCAGCAACCATCGACCTCGGGAGCAACGCTGCCCTCAGACACTGCCACTGGCTAGTGCCACTTGGCCCGCTGGCTAGCGCCGTATTGCCCGACGTACCAGCGAACGCTGGCGACTTGCCGTCCGGTGCTCGTCAGCACGGCAACCAGTACTTGTGCCGTTGCCTGGGATCGGGCGTCAAACGAGCCAAAGTCAGCCGACTTCGAACGTCAGCGTGGAATGCACGCACGAATGAGTGGAGCCGAAGGTGGGATTCGAACCCACGACCGACGGTTTACGAAACCGTTGCTCTACCCCTGAGCTACTTCGGCCCGATGGACGCTGCGTGCGTGGTGGAAGAGGCGAGGCCGGATTCTACCAGCGGGCGCGGACTCTGGCGCCAGGAGGTCCGGTTCGCTACGCTCAAACTCCCTAGTGGCGCCGGCCGGCTGGCCGAGATGCCCACCGACAAGCGGAGGACCAGATGAAGATCGTGGACGTCGAGGGCATTGGGCCCGTCTTTGCCGAGAAGCTCGGCCAGGTGGGCATCGTCACCACCCACGACCTGCTGGCCAAGGGCGGCAAGAAGTCCGGGCGGGCCGCAATTGCCATCGAGACCGGCATCAACGAGGGCATGATCCTGGAGTGGACCAACCACGTTGACCTGATGCGGATCAACGGCGTCGGCTCCGAGTTCTCGGACATGCTCGAGGCCGCGGGGGTGGACTCGCCCGCAGAGCTCGCGCAGCGGAATGCGGCGAACCTTGCGGAGGCACTCGGCGAGCTGGACATGGCACGCAACACGACCCGTCGCATTCCGACCGAGTCCATGGTGGCTGGCTGGATCGCCGAGGCCAAGACCATGGAGCGCACCGTCGAGCACTGAGTCTCCAGACCGTGACGGCGCCGGCGCGACCAGCGCCGGCGCTCGTTAGTTTCCGTAGGTTCAGTCCTTGAGGTGCTTCGCGGCGAACTGGCGCATGGCGTCGATATTGGGCTCCAGGATGTAGCCGCGCCCGTCGCCGCGGTCCCCGGCGAAGGTCATGAAACCGTGGTCGGGATCCAGGACCTGCGTCGTGACGTCAGCCGTCTGCGCCCGCCGCGCCAGCTCCATCAGCGTGAGCATGTCGCCGACTGGCAGGTCCGTCTTGAACGAGAAGAGGCTATCCAGGAGCGCCGGCAGGTCCACGGTTGAGGTGGGCGACACCAGGCGCTTGACCATCTGCAGCAGCACCTCCTGCTGGCGCCCGGCCCGTTCGAAATCGTTCGTCGTGTAGCGGCTCCGCACGTAGGCCTCGGCTGTCTTTCCGTCCAGCAGCTGCGGCCCCTTCGGGAGGTCCAGGTGCAGGTGCGCGTCGACCAGCGGCTTCCGGGGACGGACGCGGACGCCGCCCAGAGCGTCGACCATGTCGGCCAGGTCGCCCATGTCGATCTGGACGTAGTAGTCGACGTTGATCTGCAGCAGCTCGTCCACCGCCCCCTCGACTCCCTCGACGCCCTGTGCGGAGTAGATCGCGTTCGCCTTCTGCGTCCAGGTGGTGCCATCCGGCATTGGGACGTCCACGGTGTCGCGTGGCAGGCTGACCAGCGTCACCTGCGACTGATCAGCGCTGATGCTGGCGACCATGATCGTGTCGCTGTTGACGCCCTTCTCCTGTTTCCGTCTCCGCGCGTCGCTGTCCAGGCCCAGCAGCAGCACGGTCATCCGGCTGCTCAGCAATTGGGCGTTGAGGGTCGGCTCCGGCGTCGGGCTCGGCGGCGAGGACGGCAGCACCGTGAGCGGCCCGCCCCGGTTCAGCAGCACGACGGCCAGCACAGCGGCCAGCACGGCGAGCGCCCCCACGCCCGCGATCCACGGCCACGGGCTGCGGCGCGCTGGCCGAGCCTGGGGCCCGGGGCTCGTACTCATTTGGCGGCCGGTCCCTGCGTCCAGCGTGCCAAACCTGGCGACGGCGCGGGACGCGAATGCGCCGGATGCCATGCCTTCATGGCGGCGACGCAACGCGTCACGATTCCCGCGACTCGGGCGGCATCCAGCCGTGGATCAGCTCGTCGTGATAGCGCCGCGGGTCCTCGACTGCCGTCGCACGGCCGCGTGGCAGCGGCGCCATCGGTACCTTGCCCTTCACGGCCAGTGGGTAATAGGCGCAGACGTCGGTCAGCGGGCAGAGGCCGCAGATGGGACGCGGCGCGCGGCAGGTGTCGCGCCCATGGCGGATGAGCTCGACGTGGAACGGATACATCTCGTCCGGCTGGAGAACCTCCTCCAGCAGGTCGTGGGCGCGGTCCAGCGGGGTGCGCGGCGGCAGCATGCCCAGCCGCGTGGCGACCCGGTGCACGTGCGTGTCAACCGGCACGGCCGCCCGGCCGAAGCCGAACAGCAGGATGATGCTGGCGGTCTTGCGGCCGATGCCCGTCAGGGACACCAGCCAGTCCCGGGCCTCATCCAGCGGCTGCGTGCCCAGGAACGAGAGGTCCCAGCTGCCGCCGGTGGCGGCGTGCACCTCGGCCAGCACGTGCTGGATGCGTGGGGCCTTGGTGGGCGCCAGGCCGCCGGGGCGGATGACCTCGACCAGCTCGTTGGTCGGCGCGTTGAGGACGGCGTCCCAGGAGGGATAGGCGGCACGCAGCGCCGTGAAGGCCCGAAACGAGTTCGTGTCGGCGGTGTTCTGCGACAGGATGGTCAGCACCAGCTCGCTGGTCGCGTCGAGGCGCGCGCCGGCCCAGGACGGGTGGTCGTAGCGCTCACCCAGGCGCTGCAGCACGACCTGCGCCACCGCGTGTCGCTTGCGCCGGTCGGCGGCCAGCTTCTGCGGGCTGGGACCGCGTCGGCGTCTCCCCTTCTGGCGCGGAGCCGCCGGCATCAGGCGTTGCGCTCCGCCAGCGCCGCCCCAATCTCGATGGTGCGCGCCAGCCGCTCGGCCGCGTTGGCCAGCAGCCGCTCGGTGTCCGCCACTGACTCCTCGAGGGTCATGGGCCTGTCGCCAATCGGCTGCACCACCGCGAACGCACCCGACGCATCGAGCGCCGCGGCCCCCGGGCCCAGCGCACCGCACAGCAGGACCACCGGTGCGTTCCTGCTGCGCGCCAGGCGCGCCACGCCCATGGCCGCCTTGCCCGAGAGCGTCTGCTCATCCGCCCGGCCCTCGCCGGTGATGACCAGGTCAGCCGCCTCGAGCGCATCCCCCAGCCAGATGAGCTCGGCCACCACCTCCACGCCGGGACGGACCTGTGCCCCGGTGAAGCCCAGGAGCCCGGCGGTGGTGCCGCCGGCAGCCCCGGCACCGGGAATGTCGGCCACCAAACGGCCCCTAGCCCCCTCGATCGCATGGCTCCAGGCCGCCAGCGCCGCATCCAGGTCCTCCACCGCGGCCGGGTCCGCTCCCTTCTGCGGGCCGTAGGTGGCGGCCGCGCCATTCGGGCCGCACAGCGGGTTGGTCACGTCGGAGGCAATGGTCAGCTCGACTTCCGCCAGGCGCGGGTCAAGGTCATCCACCTCGACCCGCGAGATCGCCGCCAATGCGGCGCCCCCCGGTGGCAGCTCATGGCCCTCGCCATCCAGCAGTCGCAGGCCGAGCGCCGTCAGCAGGCCGCTGCCGCCATCGGTGGTGGCGCTGCCGCCGAGCCCCAGCGTGACGTGTGTGGCGCCGGATTCCAGGGCCGCGCGGATCAGCTCCCCGGTGCCGCGGGTCGATGCCCCGCGTGCTGCATCCGGCGTGCGCTCCGCGACCGCCAGCCGCGCCAGCCCGGAGGCGGCCGCCATCTCGATGACCGCCTCCCGGCCGCGGA
>DASSEC010000036.1:0-3509 GCA_035696685.1 Candidatus Limnocylindria bacterium
ACACAGTACCGAGGGTTCATGACAGAACCTGTCAGGAAAGCATCGTCTGATGGACGACAACCGGAGTCAGGGGGCCAGGGAGGCCCTCAGGGCATCCGCCGCGCTGGCCAGCGCCTGCGCATCGGCGGTGCCGATCCAGCGTGGGCTGAGCCCGAGCACCTGGTTGGCAAGGGCCTGCAGCTGGGCCGATGCGGCTGCGTCCTGTCCAGTGGCCATGAAGCGGTCGATCCGCTCGAGCCGATCGGTGAGGAGGCGGCACTTGCTGGCCGCGACGCCATCGGCCATCAAGGCATTGGCCATGTCCCACAGCCTGGCGGTCGATGCACCGGGCAGAGGGACCGGCGTCGGCTCTGGCGTGGGGACGGGCGTCGGCACCGGAGTCGGATCAGGCAGATCGTTCACCGTGACCTGCAGCTGGCACGCGGCGGTCTGGGGCGTTGCGTCGTCGTTGGAGGCGCTGACCGTCACCTGGTAGCTGCCTGGCGGAGTCGCGTCCGATACCTGCAGCCTGGCCGTCGCCGTGTCGCCGGGGCTCACGGCCGCCACCACGCCGGTCACGCTCATCGTGCCCGGGTCGGGCTGAGAGCTGGCGACGAAGCTCGTGACGCGGCCATCCGGGTCGGTGGCTGACAGGTCCGCGCTGGTTGCGGTGCCCTCGTCAACGGTCACGCCCGGTCCGCAGGTCGCCACCGGCGCAGCGTTGTACGGCGTCGCCGCGGTAGGCGTGTTCGTCGGTCCCAGCAGGTCATCGGCGAAGACCCAGTCCTCCGGGGTATCGGTGTCCACGCCATCCACCAGGCGACGCGCCCCCGCGGGGAGGAAGCCGTCATCGGTCCCGACCACCGGCGCCGACCAGAACCACCGGTCAGTGGCGCCGCCATCGGTCAGGGCGACGCTGTCCACCACCGCTTCGGTGCCGGTCACGAGCGTGCCCTGCGCGCCGAGGCCTTCCGTGCGCACCAGCGCCAGCGTCTGGCTGCCGTTCTCGAGCGAGTCGTTCCCCCAGGCCAGGTCGGGCGTGACGTGGTAGTTCGCTGCGAGGCCGGTTGGGTTCCCCACCAGGTAGTAGCCGTTGCCGCCCAGGCGGGCGCCGGCGGGAAAGTCGACCCGCCGATCGATGGTCCCCGGTGTTCCAGCACTATCCCCCTCCACGGCCACCAGGCTGAGCCCGGAGAGCGGCGTGCCAGGGGTGCCGAACAGCTCGACGTACTCGGTGGTGTCGGTGCCGGTGTGGCTGACCAGCGCCTCGTTCAGGAGCACCGGGTCGCCGGTGGTGGCCAGGGCGCTGCGTGGCATGAGGCCCGCCAGCATGGCCAGCAGCAGGAGGGTGACGGGCAGGCGGCGATCTGCCCCCCGGTCGGCACTGGCCGAGGCCCGGCTACCCATGACGCGCAGGCTAGGCAGCAGCCGGGCCTGCGCCTACGGGAATCCCGTACCGCGTGGGTGCGTCGGTGCACAGGACCGTGGAGTGCGCCGGATCGGTACCGCCGTTCGAGTTCCGCTGCGAGGAGCGGGCTAGCGCACGTCCAGGGTGGCGTTGCGGCGGGCGCTGCGCTCGAGCAGCTGGAAGAGGCCAAAGGCGGCGACGGCATAGACGCAGCCGATCAGCAGCTCGATGAGGATGAGACCGCCAACCTGGTCGAGCCCGGCGCCATCGGCGGCCTGGCGGATGGCCTGCAGCCCGTGGGTGAACGGCAGCAGCTGGCCGACGAACTGCATCCAGCCGGGCAGCTCGGAGAGGGGGATGTTCACCCCGCAGAACAGCAGGATGCCCATCATGATCAGGTTCGCGCCGAACAGGCCGTCCCGCAGCCGCAGCGAGATCGCGCCCTGCAGCGCCCCGATGGCCGTGCAGCTGAACACGGTGGTCAGCAGCGCCAGCCCCACCACGGCCAGACCGGCGGTCTCGAGTCGCACGCCCAGGAAGATGATCCCGATCACCAGCGCGTAGAGCGAGACCAGCAGCCCGTTGAAGACGAACGGCAGGAAGCGGCCGGCGAACAGGGCCGCGCGGTTGGCGGGCGTGGCCAGGATCGCCGGCAGCGTGCCGAACCACCGCTCGTTGGCGATGGCCATGGTCATGCCGAACACGCCGGCCAGCACGCTGACCTGCACCGCGTTGCCGATGGCGAAGTACGCCGGGGAACGGTTGGTGGCGTAGGAGCCGAGGGCGGCGAAGAAGAACAGCTGGAAGGTGGGGCCGCCGATCAGGGTGGGGATGTAGATCGACGGGCGCGCCCAGTTGAACAGCATCCCGTAGCTCATCAGCCCGCCATACCAGAAGATGCGCCACGCAGTGCGCAGGCCGGTGATGGGCCCCTGCGACGTTCGCGGCAGGACGGCGGCGGTCATGCGGCGGTCACTGGAGAGACAGGGTCGCGTCGCGGCGGGCCTTGTCGAGGACGAAGACCAGCATGTAACGCGCGGCGACGTAGTAGCCGATGGCCAGCACGAAGCACATGACGATCGCCAGCACCGGCGGCGCCGGTGCGATGGTTGCGCCGCGGATCGCCTCCATGCCCCAGGTCGGGGCCAGCAGCCAGCTGATGGGCCGCACCCAGAACGGCAGCGTCGCCAGCGGGACCAGCATCCCGGTCACCAGCCAGATCGGATACTCGAGCAGGTTGCCCAGCGCGTTGGCGTGGCGGTAGAGCACGAACGAAGTGGCGATCAGCATGCCCAGCGAGCCCAGCGACACGATCGCGGCCAGCAGGGACAGCGGCAGCAGCAACGGGAACGTGGCCTGGATGGGCATGCCGAACAGGATCACGCCCCAGATCAGCGTTGCCACGATCCCGTAGAAGCCGAACACCACCGCGCCGAACGTCTGGCCCACCAGGATCAGGTCGTAGCGGGTCGGCGCGCAGACGAGGAGCTCAAGCGTGCCCTCCCAGCGCTGCCAGGCGATCGCCCCACCGCAGCCGAAGAGCGTGGTGCTCCAGACGCCCATCATCCCGGCGCCCAGGGCCACGTACAGCAGGGTCTGGCCGCCCTTGCCACCACCGGACTCGAACAGGAAGAAGCCCAGCGTGGCGAAGATCAGGGGTGCGACGAACGTGATCAGCACGAAGAACTCGGACGCCAGCAGCATCCGCACGTTGAACCAGGTGATCGACCAGACCAGCCGGGCAGTGCGCAGTGCCTCCATCGGCTAGGCCTGCAGGGCCGCCGCGCGGGCTGCGGCGTCTGACTCGGAGGTGCTGGCGATCAGGTGCACGTAGGCATCCTCGAGCGTCGGCTCGCGCGCCACGACCTTCCCCACCCGCGTGTCGCCCAGCAGGCCAAGCAGGCGCTGGGTGATGGCCAGGCCGTGCTCGCTCTGGACCAGCAGGATCTGGCTCTGGTCGCGCTCCTCCATGTTCACCGCGATCACGTCGCGGTCGTCGCGCAGCCGCTCGACCGCCTCCGGGGTGACGCCGAACGTCTCGATCTCCACGATCGTGCGGTTGGCGACCTGGCTCTTGAGGTCCTCCCCGGTGCCCAGCGCCACGATCCGGCCGCCGTTGATG
>DASSEC010000037.1:0-3769 GCA_035696685.1 Candidatus Limnocylindria bacterium
GTGGAGCCGCTCTACGGATCGGGCTCGGGCTGGTTCACGCGCCTGCTGGGCGATGGCCGGCTGACCGTTCGGGAGCTGCACACCGAGCGCAACCCCTTCTTCGGCGGCGTCAACCCGGAGCCGATCCGCCCCAACATCGACGCGTGGCTGGAGGAGATCCCGCGCTGGGGCGCCGACATCGGCATCGCCTTCGACGGCGACGCCGATCGGGTGGGCATGGCCACCGAGGAGGGGGTCTTCGTCAACCAGCTGCAGGTCTACGGCCTGCTGTACTGGTATCTCCTCGACGTGCGCGGACAGATCGGCCCGGCGGTCTACACCGTCACCACGACCTCCATGGCCCCAAAACTGGCGGAGCTCTACGGCACGCAGGCATATGAGACCGGGGTCGGCTTCAAGTTCGTGGGGCCGAAGATGACCGAGACGAATGCGGTCATCGGTGGGGAGGAGTCGGGCGGTTTCGGGTTCGGCATGCACATCCCCGAGCGCGATGGCCTGGCGTCCGGCCTCTTCCTGATGGACCTCTGGCTGACAAAAGCAAAGGCGGCGTCCGAGGTGCTCGCCGAGCTGCAGGCGCTGGCCGGACCGTCCTACTACAACCGCATCGACATTCGTTTCGCCCGCGAGGGATACGACGCGCTCAAGGCCGATACGCTGGCGCGACTCGAGCACGAGGCGCCCGAGGCCCTGGCGGGCCGGCCGGTGGCGCGCCGCCAGGCACTGGAGACCGGTGATGGGTACAAGTTCTACCGCGACGACGGCTCGTGGCTGCTGATCCGGTTCTCCGGCACCGAGGCGCTCCTGCGCATCTACGTCGAGGCGCGCTCGCCGGAGGACGTCGACGCGCTGCTGGAGGCCGGTCGTGCCATCGCGGCCGCGGGCGTCGCCACGTGAGCCATCACCCCTGATGGATGCCCGCGACTTCTTCGGCTACAAGAACCCGGACGAGGAGCCTGGCCGCCGCGAGGACGAGTCAGGCAGCGACGACGACCAGTCGCCGCCGCAGTTCGAGGACGCCATCACCCTCGACGACCCTGCGGTCATCAAGCGCATCGATACCTCGGACATGCTGGGCAAGGTGCGCGAGCTGCCGCGCCAGCTGGCGCTCGCCCGCCGAGTCGCCGGCGCGGTGGAGCTGGACCAGCGGCATCGCGACGTGGACGCGGTGCTGGTGCTGGGCATGGGCGGCTCTGCCATCGGCGCCGAGCTGGTGGCGGGCATCGCCGGCGATCGGCTGCGCGTCCCACTGATCGTCCACCGCGACTACGGGCTGCCGGCATGGGCTGGATCGCGAACGCTGGTCATCGCCACCAGCCACTCCGGCGACACGGTCGAGACGCTGTCCGGCGCCGCGGAGGCCCGCCGCCGCGGCCTGCCGCTGGTCGTGGTTTCCACCGGCGGGGCGCTGGGCCGCCAGGCGGAGAGTGACGGCACCCCGTACCTGCGCTACGAGCAGCCGGGCCAGCCACGCGCCGCCATCGGCTTCGGACTGGGCCTCATCCACGAGTTGCTGGTCGGCGCCGAGCTGGTGACCGATCCCGATCCGTACGGGCCCGCCGTCGAGGCGCTGGAGGGCATGCTCGAGCGCAACGCGCCAGCCATCGAAACCGACGCGAACCCGGCCAAGCAGCTGGCGTGGGCGATGTTCGGCCGCGTCCCCATCATCTTCGGCGCCGGTCCGCTCGCCGCGGTGGCGCACCGCTGGAAGACACAGATGAACGAGAACGCCAAGGCGTGGGCCATGGTCGAGCCGATGCCGGAGGCCAACCACAATGCGATCGAGGGCACGCTCAATCCGCGCGAGCTGTCCGACGCGCTGTACGTGGTCGAGATCCGCGAAGCCGGGGAGCCGGAGCACATCGCTGCCCGCTACCGCGTGGTGGAGGAGCTGCTGGGCGAACGGGCCACCAACCGCAGCGTGTACTGGGCCGATGGCGGCTCAGCCCTGGCCCGGACGCTGGACGCGGTGGCGATGGGCGACTTGGTGAGCGTCTACCTGGCGATCCTCTACCAGACCGACCCGACCCCGGTTACACTGCTGGCAATGTTGAAGGAGCGGCTCGCCAGGTCGACCGACTGACGGGCGCCGTAGAAACGGCGCCGGGTGCCGGCGCCGGGAGGAGACGCGACAGTGCACTCGAGCATGATCGGCAAGGTCGAGAAGGCAATGCGCTACGCGCACGAGCCCGATCGGGTGAAGTTCCAGGCGCTGACCGCCAGCTTCGCGGGTGACAACGGCACCCACACGATCTCCCTCGACGCCGATACGTGGCACTGCACCTGCCACCTGTTCGAATCGGCGGGCGGCTGCTCGCACACGCTGGCTATCCAGAAGATGCTGGACGCGATGCTCACGGACGCGGCCAAGGACACGCCGCTGTACGGTCACGTCGAGGTGGGCGCGCCGGCCTAGTGATCGGGTGCGCCCTGTGCCGCCCGCTGCTGACCCCCGTCATCCATGAGAGCCGCCACTGGCGGATAGCGCTGAATCGCAACCAGGACCTGCTGGGCAAGCTGATCGTGGTCCTGCGTCGTCACGAGGAAGCCGTGGTGGCGCTGAGCGTGGCTGAGTGGGCCGACCTGCAGCGCGAGGTCGTCTGGGCAACGAAGCGGCTGGCCGACGCCTTCGCGCCGGACCATTTCAATTACGCCTTCCTCCAGAACCAGGATCGCCACGTCCACCTGCATCTCATCCCGCGCTACGCGACGGCGCGGAGCGTCGACGGTCGCCAATTCACCGATCCTGCGTACCCGGCGCACTACCGCGTCTCGGGTCCGGCCCGCGCGGGTGACGCCGTGCCGTACGAGGCGATCCGGCAGGCGCTGCACGAGTAGAGGCAGCGTCGCCGTCTGCTAGCATCGGCCCACCAACTGAAGACCGCGACGGGTGCCGCCGCCGAAAGGCCGGCGGGCAAATGGCGAAGCCGGTGCAAGGCCGGCGCTGTCCCGCAACTGTATCCGGACCTCCCAGGTCCGGGAGCCAGGTCGCCCAGCCAGGTCGCGATGTCCGAACCCTCGTGTGAAAGGGAAGGCATCACCCATGGGCTCCCGTCTTCGCGTCCTGTTTCCCTCCCTGGTGCTTGCCCTGGTGGCGGCTGCCTGCGCGTCGCCGTCCGGCAGCAGCCCGTCGCCAAGTGGGGACGCACCGTCACCGACGCTGGCGGCGTCGGCATCGCCAAGCGCCGCAGCGCAGACCGTCTATCCGGTCACCCTCACCGATGACGCCGGGCGCAGCGTCACGATCGACCAGGCACCTCGGCGCATCGTCAGCCTGGCGCCGTCGAACACGGAGATCACCTGCGCCCTCGGCGCGTGCGACGACCTGGTTGGCGTGCCGCAGTACAAGGTCGGCTATCCGCGCGCCGTGCTTCGAGCGATCAAGGACCTGCCCATCGTGGTCAGCTACGGTCCGGTCGACCGCGAGGCGATCGTGGCGGCCGAGCCCGACCTCGTCCTGGCCGCCGGCAACGAGCTGACCTCGTCAGCCGACATCAATGCGCTGGCCGACCTCGGCTACCCGGTGCTCGCCCTCTACCCGGAGAGCCTCGACGAGGTGAGTGACGACATCCAGTTGGTCGGCACTGCGCTGGATGCGCAGGCTGCCGCCGCGCAGATCACCGCGGGGATGGCCGACCGCGTGGCCGCGGTCGAGGCGGCGGTGGCGGGCATGGACCGGCCGCGCACGTTCTACGAGGTCAGCATCTTCGAGGGGACGATCTACACCGCCGGTGCTGACTCGTTCCTCGCCTCCCTGGTGCAGACCGCCGGC
>DASSEC010000038.1:0-12147 GCA_035696685.1 Candidatus Limnocylindria bacterium
CCGCCCGGGCTGAACACTCGACGACGGCCGGCACGTTCCCCATTACGCATCGGAGAAGGATCAATGAACAAGCGTGCACTGCCGTCCCTGGTCGCTACGGCCTTACTGGCGGCCTGCGCCGCGGGCACCGGCTCGCCCAGCGCCAGCAGCCAGGCCCAGTCACCCTCTGAACCGGCACCGACTGCGACCGTCTCAGCCTCGAGCCCCGCTGGTGGCACGGTGGGCGTGACGCTCCAGGAGTTCTCGATCGTGCTGGATACCGATACGGTCAAGGCCGGCTCGGTCACGTTCCACGTCTCGAACACGGGGCCTAGCGAGGTCCACGAGTTCGTCCTCATCCGGACAGACCTGGCTCCCGACAAGCTGCCGACCGGAACCGATGGCGCGGTCGAGGAAGAGGCTGAGGGACTCACCGTGCTGGGAGAGGTCGAAGACCTGGCGGTCGGCAAGAGCAAGGACCTGACCCTCGACGTCAGCCCTGGTGCCTACGTGGCTATCTGCAACATCAATGACAATGACCAGGTCCACTACATGCTCGGCATGCGTGTCGGATTCACTGCCGAGTAGCAACGGACCCAGCGCGCTTGTGCTGGCGAAGCCAGTAGCGACGCTTCACCAGCCAGCGCCTCGCGATCAGTACCTACGGAGGGGCTCCAATCGGATGGCGCCCCTTCGTCATGTCTGCGGCCGGAGGCATGATGCGCAGTGCATGCAGGGATACGAAATCGCAGCCCTTTACGGCCTCGTGGCGGTCACGGTCTTCCTTGTGCGGCACCGCCTTCCCGACCTCCTCGCCGCGCCCCTGCTTGTACGCCTGGGCGTCGTGGGCATCGCGGGCGTCGGCCTGAGCATCCCCTTCCTGGTCCGCGGCAACAACCTCGTCCGAGACCGGTTCGAGCCGTTCGTGGTGGTCGCGTTCGTCGGCGCCTGCATCGGCCTGGTGATATGGCTCCGCCGCTGAGCAGGCTTCACTAAGAAAACCTAACCCTTCCGGCTTAAACGGCCGCGTTGGCACGGGACCTGCGGCCCCTGGTGGGTGTCCAAGTAGCACCAAGGGGGTTTGTTCCCATGCAGAACACGACACCAGATCTGTGGACCTTCTCCGACCTCGACACCTGGCGCGGGACCGATATCACCGGCTTCGACGTTCAGGCTGTTGATGGCGAGATCGGCTCCGTCGACGAGGCGACCTACGACATTGGCGCGAGCTACCTCGTGGTCGATACCGGCCCGTGGATCTTCGGCAAGAAGGTCCTCCTGCCGGCCGGCGTGGTCGACATGGTCGACGTCACGAACAAGAAGCTGATCGTGAACCGCACCAAGGACGAGATCCAGAACGCACCGGAGTTCGATCCGGCGCGGTATCGCGAGGAGGCCTATCGGAACAACATCGGCACGTACTACGGCGAGCGCATGCCTGCCGGGACGCGTCGCTAGGTCCGAGCTTCATCGAGGGGCTGGTGCCGCAAGGCGCCGGCCCCTTGCCATGCCTGCGCCGGCAGGGTGGTGCAGGGCGGATCGAGCGGTTGACGAGTAGCATGGCCACACCGTGACCGCCGAAGTTGACCTCGATCGCGCCGTCCTTGGCGAGCTGCAACCTGAAGCCGAACGCCTCCTGGCGCGGCACCTGGACGTGGCGCAGGAGTGGTTCCCGCACGAGTACGTTCCCTACCGCCTGGGCCGCGACTTCGATCGCGAGCCCTGGACGCCCGACCAGCCGCGGCTGACCGGCGTGGCGCAAACGGCATTCGAGGTCAACCTGCTGACCGAGGACAACCTGCCCAGCTACCACCGCCTCATCCATCGCGAATTCGGCAAGGGCGACGGCGCCTGGATGGCCTGGGTGGGCCGATGGACCGCGGAGGAGGGCCGGCACGCGATCGTGCTGCGCGATTACCTGACCGTGACGCGCAACATCGACCCGGTTGCCCTGGAGCGCGGCCGCATGGCGACGACGCAGCGCGGCTTCGATTTCGATGGTCCCAGCGTGCTGCACAGCTTCGCGTACGTCGCGTTCCAGGAGCTGGCGACGCGGATCTCGCACCGTAACACCGGCCGCTACTCCGATGACCCGGTCGCGGACAGGATCATGGTGCGCATCTCGACCGACGAAAACCTGCACATGGTCTTCTACCGCGACATCACCGCCGCCGCGCTGGCGCTGCGACCGTCGGAGACGGTCTGCGCGATCGTGGACGAGGTGCTTGGCTTCCAGATGCCGGGCATCGCCATCCCCGGCTTTCGGCGCAAGGCAGCCGAGATCGCCAAGGCGGGCATCTACGACATCCGCGCCCACCGTGACGAGGTCCTCCTGCCGCTCATCACCTACTGGAAGATCTTCGAGCTGACCGGGCTGAGCCCCGCCGCCGAGGAGGCGCGCACCAGGCTCGCTGCGCACCTGGAGGCGCTGGACGCGGCCGCGAAGCGTTCGGCGGAGCGGCTCGCCAGGGAACGGGTACCAACGGGCATCTAGCCGCGCAGGCGTCTAGCTGCGTCGCGCCACGAGCGCCGGTCCGGCGACCGGCATCGGCTTACGCGCCAGCACCAGGTCGAGCGTCATCCGGGTCCCGCCGTGGATGTGGTGGCACAGCTGCAGGTAGGTCTGGAAGCGGCGGAACGTCTCGCGTCCCACCAGCTCCTCCAGCCGCGGCCGCGCCGCCTTCATGTTGGCGAGCCAGCTGTCGACCGTCTTCTGGTACTCGGTGAGAGGTAACTGGCGAATGGCGGCCACGTCGAAGCCGGCCTCGTTGACCAGGGTGAGTTCCTCCGCCAGCGTCCGGTAGTTGCCGGTGGAGCCGAAGATCTCGTTGATGAACGACATGGCCCGTGTCATCTCGCTGTGCCGGGCGTTCACCAGGTGCAGCTCCTTGTTCAGCATCCGGCCGCCGTCACGCAGCAGGCCATATGCCTTCTTGAAGAAGTCGCCAAGGTCGAAGAAATGGACGATGACCTCGTCGGTATAGACCACGTCAAATGGCTCGTCGGGGACGTATTCCTTCCAATGGGTCTGCACGATGCTGACGTCCGCCTCGTACCTGGCGATCCGCTCGTCGGCCGCCCCCTTCTGCAGCGCTGACAGGGTCAGGCCCACGCCTCGCACGCCGTACTTCCGGCTCAGGTAGACGAGCGGTCCGCCCCAGCCGCAGCCCACGTCCAGGATCCGCATGCCCGGTCTGAGCTCCATCATCTCCGCCAGGATGTCGAGCTTTCGCTCCTGGCTTTCAGTCTGGGAGGCGGAGCCGGTCCACAGGTTCGCCGAGTACACGTTCCACTCGCCACCGGTGAGGGTGTAGAAGAACTCCACCGGCTGCTCGTAATGCGCGTTGGTCTGGTCGCGGTCCTGCTCGATCGTGAGCGGCCGATACAGCTGCTGGTCCTCGGTGAAGACCGCCTTAGGCTTTGACATTCGCTTCCTTCCGCACCGTCTTGCGGACCGCGCGCCGATCCGCCGCCGCCTGGCGGGCCAGGTCCGTCAGCCCCGCCTCGGCATACAGCCCGGCGGCATGCCCGAGGTGATCCTCGGCCAAGGCGAGGTCGCCGCGTTCCCGATGCAACGTGGCCCACGCGGCGTGCGTGTGGGCCGCCTCCAGCTTGCACCCGCCCTCGAGGAACAGCTCCAGGCTGGTGGACAGGTGCAGGTCTACCTCCTCTGCCGTGTCGGGTTGCGTCGCGGCCAGTGCCTGCCCCCAGACGCGCTGCGCCACCGCCTCGCCGAAGATGCCGCCGATCGTTCGCGCGCGCTCGATCGCCACCTTCACCCGTGCCGGCACCTGCTCGGGATGGCCGGCGTTCAACGCCAGCTCGGCGTTGGCCGCGGCAATCCAATCGGCCGCCACGATCCGCCCGCCGATCTTCTCGGCCTCGGCAGTCGCCTCGCGCATGCGGGCCTCGGCCTCCTCGTGCCGGCCCAGCCGGCTCAGGGCCCAGGCCTCGAAGCCCAGCCCGACCGAGATCATCAGCGAGTTGCTGGCCCGCTGCCCCGCTTCGCTGGCTCCCCGCGCGGCCTCGGCGAATGCGTCGGCGTCGCGGGTCAGGCAGCCCTGGAATGCCAGCACGATCAGGCAGCCTGCCAGCAGCACCGGGTTCCCCATCTCCCTGGCGCGGTTGACGGCTTCACGGGTTTCCGCCACGCCATCGGCGGGGTGGCCCGCCGCCGTGAGCGCCACGCCGTGGTAGGCCTTGGAGAATGCCCAGTCGAGCCACTCCTCGGTCTTCTCCAACGGACCCAGGGCCTGCGCAAGCACCGGGGTGGCCCGGTCGAAGTGGCCCTGGACGACCAGCGCGCGGCCCATCACTGCCAATGGGATGGCCAGCAGCCGCTCGTCGCCCAGCTCCTGGCCCACGGCCAGCACCTGCTGGAAGTAGCCGATCGCCTCCCGCGGCTCGTCGCGGTAGTAGTGGATGCGCCCGATCCAGTACTGCACCCGCGCGAGCCGCACCCGATCCGGCCCGGTCCCGTCGCCGCTGGCCAGCAGGGTGCGCGCGATCGATTCCGCCTCGGCCAGCCGAGCGAGGTTGCTGCCCGGGTCCGCCGCGCCCCACGAGACATCCATCAGGTTCAGCGTGAGGTCCACGATCTGGCGCCTGAGGTCATCGTTGGGCGGCAGCGAATGCAGGGCGAGCAGCGCGTTCGCGTAGTGCGCTGATGCCTCAGCGTACGCATGCAGGCGCGCGGCGGCGTCGCCGGCCTCGCGGTAGTAGGTGGCCGCCTTGTCCCACACTTCGCCACGCAGGAAGTGGGCGCCCAGGATCGGCCGGAACTCGCCGATGCGGTTCGCCACCAGCTCTTCGAGCGCGGCGCCCACCCGGGCGTGCAGGTCACGTCGCTGTGGCGCGGTGAGCGTCTCGTAAGCGACCTCCTGGGTCAGCGCGTGCTTGAAGATGTACTCCAGGTCCGGGTCGCGACGCAGTTCACGGATGAGCTCCTCGCGTTCGAGGTGCGTGAGATCCGCTTCCAGCCGGGCAACGTCGTCCGCCAGTCGCACCAGCACCCGCTCCTGGAAGACGCGGCCGATGACCGCGGCCTGCTGCGCGACTCGCTTCGTCCGCGCGCCCAGGCGGTCCAGACGCGCCATGAGCACGCCCTGCAGGGTGTCCGGCACGCTCAGGCCCTCGATCGCAGCGGTCGCCACCCAGCGGCGTCCGTCCGCGGAGCGCTCCAGGCCGCCGCGCTCGATGAGGGTCCGGATCACCTCCTCCACGAAGAAAGGGTTGCCCTCTGCCTTGCCCACGATCAGCTGCTGGATTGCCTCGGGCAGCATCTCCTTGCTGGACAGCAGCTCCTCCACCAGGTTGACCGTCGACGCACGCGGCAGCGGCGACAGCTGCAGGTGGGTCAGGCAATCGGCGTAGCGCTCGAGCGCCTCGGGCAACCACGCCATGTGGCCCTCGCCGCCGCGCAGCACGCCAACGATCGCCAGCGGTACCTGGCGGACCAGCGGCAGCAGGTGCTGCACCAGCTCGAGTGAGCTGTCATCGGCCCAATGCAGGTCCTCCAGCACAAGCGCGGTCGGCCGCTGCTGGGCAACGCGCCGCAACAGGTCCTCGATCAGGGCGAACAAGCGCTGCCGGATCTCCTGGGGAGAATGCGTCGCCAGGTGCGCTGCCTCATCGGCCTCCAGGCTCATGCCCAGCATGCTGGCCAGCAGCGCATTCGCCTCCAGCCCACCGGGCAGGAGGCGGCTGAGTGCCTGGCGCAGGCGGGAGCGCGCGCGAGCCTCCGAGTCGTCGTCGGTGATGCCGGCATACCGCCGCGTCAAGTCGGCGAACGGCCCGTACGGCACGCTCGAGGCGCCCGCGTACGAGCGGCCCTCCAGCCAGCGCACCTCCTTGTCCATGCTGCGGTGCCATTCGCGCATGAGCCGGGATTTGCCGATGCCAGCCTCCCCCACCACGACCACCAGCTGCCCGCTGCCCTGTGCCAGCCCCTCGGTCACGGCCGTCAGCCGCTCGATCTCGGCGGCGCGGCCGACAAGCGGTGCGCTCAGCCCCTTCACGCCGCGGGCGGAGCCGGGGAAGAGCTTGGCGCGGCGCAGCTCGTAGACGGTCTGCGCGTCGCGCTTGCCCCGAACCTGGAGCGACTCAAGCTTGCGGAACGAGAACGCCTCGCGCGCCAGGCGGAACGTGCTCTCGCTGACGAGGATCTGGCCGGGCTCGGCAGCGTTCTGGAGGCGCGAAGCGGTGTTGATGGTGTCGCCGGTGACCGAGTACGCGCCGCCCTCGCCAGTGCCCATCTGGCCGGCCACGACCTGTCCGCTGTTGACGCCGATATGCAGCTGCAGTGGCTGACCCAGCCGCTCCACCCAGCGCTCGTTGATGCCCTCCATTTGCTCACGCATGGCGAGCGCGGCCCGCAGCGCGCGCTCGGGGTCGTCCTCGTGGGTCAGGGGGGCGCCGAAGATGGCGAGCACGGCGTCGCCCACGAACTTCTCCACGAACCCCTCGTGCGCGTACACAACCGCGGCGATCTCATCGAACAGGTCGTTCTGGAACTCGCGGATGACCTCCGGATCGAAGCGCTCGCCCAGTGCGGTGAAGCCCGAGAGGTCCGCGAAGAGCACGGTCACGTTCCGCCGCTCGACACCGGCCTCGCGGCTGGTGCGGGCCCGATCCGCCTCGGTGCGACGCGCCTTGTCGGCCAACGCGGCGGGCACGCGAGCCTGCAGGGCGCCGAGCGCCTCTTCCTCGGTCCGCGCCGGCGCCGCGGCCCCGGACTCCGTGGCGATCAGCGCGTCCAGCTGGGCCCGCAGCACCGAGACGGCGGCATCCACCGTTGCGTCGCCCAGTGCGGGACGCAGCTGGTCCTGGGCAGCAATTGCCGCCCTGAGCTGCGCGATCCTGTCGGCAACGAGCGTCACGTCGTGCTCCTCCGCGCGCCGGGTACGCGTGTGGTCAGCCTAGCACTCGCTCACTGTGAATCAACCGAGCGCGGCAGTGCTTTCGCGCGCCGCAGGATGGCGGTCAGCAGCCCGGATTGGTAGGCGCCGGCCAGCGAGCCGTCGCTGAACCGGTCCGCTCGCACGATGGCGGTCAACAGCTGGCCCAGCTCCTCTGCGCTGGCCGTTGCGACCGCCGCCGGACTCCCGGCCAGCTCCTTCCCCCGCTCGGTCTCGAGCCACGCCCGCCAGTCGAACGGCTGCACCCAGCCGCCATCGGCGACGTCGGCCAGGAAGGCTTCGGCAGCCGGGCTCGGCCGATACCAGCCCAGGTGGATGACTCCGGCGCGATCGGTCCAGGATGGCTCCCAGGTTCCGAAGGACAGGCCCGGTGCCTCGAACGCCTCCAGGTGCCGCGCCAGCATCGACAGCCGCTCCCCGAGCGCGCGGGTTGATGTCACGTCAGGATGGCCCGGGCTGGCGCCCGACCAGGTACCACGTCTCCATCTGGCCCTTGCCCTTGACCGCGATCGTGCCGCGGTGCTCGAGCACGAACTCGTCCTTGAGCAGCTCGTAGGTCGAGCGCGTGACCTGGATGCGACCGGGTGCGCTCTCGGTCTGCATGCGCCCCGCGGTGTTCACCGCATCCCCCCACAGGTCGTACAGGAACCGCTTCCGGCCGATGACGCCAGCCACCACGGGGCCTGAATTGATGCCGATCCGGAGCTGGAAGCCCAGGGAGCCCATGGCGCCACGCGGCCGGACGGCCTCTTCCATGTCCAGCGCCAGCAGCGCCAGCGTGCGGGCATGGTCCGCCCTGGGCGCCGGGATGCCGGCCGCGGCCATGTAGCAGTCGCCGATGGTCTTGATCTTCTCCAGGTCATACCTCTCGGCCAGCGTGTCGAAGTGGCCGAACAGCTGGTCCAGCATCTCCACCACGCGCGTGGCCTCCAGCCGCTCGGCGAGTGGGGTGAACTCCACGACATCGGCAAACAGGATGGAGGCGGAGGGGAAGGCATCCGCAATGGTCTCGGGCTTCTCCTTCAGCTTGTCGGCGATCGTCCGCGGCAGGATGTTGAGGAGCAGGTTCTCCGCCACGTCCTGTGCGTCCTGGCGCTGCTTCGCGAACAGGGCCAGCAGCAGGAACACCACCGCGCCACCCACCACCACGTTCAGCGCCAGCATGGTGGTGCTGAACCAGCGCGGCAGCGTGGAGAGGCCACCGGTGATCTCGCCCAGGATGCCCGCCCCCAGGAACGCGGCCGCGAACAGCGCGAACCAGCGGATGGCCGAACGGACGCTGCCAAAGACCAGCGCGCCCATGGGCCCCAGGATGCCCCACAGCCCAACCGCACCCGATGCCAGGAAGCCGGCGGTCGGCCACATGGACAGCGTGGGCGCCAGGGTGATGTCCAGCAGCTGGGCCAGGAGCAGGAGCCGGAAATTCCGCGTGGCGGCGAAGATGCCGAGGGAGACCACCGACACGGCGAAGTACGCGTAGGCGACGAGGCCGGCCACCGCTCCCAGGACGAGGTACAGCGTGCCCCACACCAGCGAGATCGGCAGGATCAGCGTGGCCAGATAGACCAGCAGGGCCTTACGCCCCCGCGTCTCCAAGTCGTCGGCCGGGTCGGCGCCGATCCGCGCCAGCCGGTCCAGCAGCCACGTCACGGCCCGAGGATAGAACGCTTCGTGCAGCGGGGCGTACGCTCCCACCCGCAGCAGTTCCGCTGCATCGACAGAGGAGAACGCACACGTGGACGAGCATCCGAACGCATCGGTCCTGCGCCGCGCGCTGGAAGCCCTGGACAGCGGCGACATGCAGGCCGGCATGGACCTCCTGGCCGATGACGTCGAGTGGCACGAGATCGGCCGCGCCGAACCCATGCGCGGAAAGGCGGCGCTCGCTGAGCGCTACATGTCGGGAGCGGACCCCGGCTTCACCATCACCGGCGAGCTGCATGACGTCGTCGCCAACGACGAGCACGTCGTGGGACTGGTGAACGCCACCGCCGTCAAGGACGGCAAGGAGTTCCACTACCGCACGGCGGAGATCTGCCATGTGAAGGACGGCAAGATCACGGCGCGCTGGGCGTTCTCCGACGACACCGACGCCATCAACCGCTTCTTCGGCAGTTGAGCAGCGAGACGGCCCGCCCGTCGAAAGGCGACGAGAGGGCCGTCGGGAAAGCTACCGATCAGTCTGCTGGCCGGAAGTAGTGCTCCAGGACGTACTCCGCCACGTGCCGGCCGATCTGGATCGACACGCGATCGGAGGTCCGGAAGTGGATGCCTGACCAGACCCGTGCATTCACGCCGTCCTGGCGCAGCGCGACCACGTCGGTGTAGTGGCGCTCACCCTGGGTCGGCGTGACCAGGTGCAGGTCGAACACCCCGCCGTTCAGCCGCTTGGCGGCGGTGGTGACGGACCCGATGACGGCGTTCAGCCCACTCGGCCACTCCGGGTACGGAGGGGTGGCGAGCAGCGGTGTCCAGTCTGAGACACCCACCGTAGTCGAATCACCATCGCTGTCGGCATTCCGAATGGCGGTGATGGGCCGCCACCACATGTACTCGTGCTTGGCGTGCCAGACGGCCATCAGGGCATCGGCCAGGCTGACCTCGGTCACGGCGAACAGCCGAGCGCTGTCACTGATGTCCATGCCCTGCTCCATCGCCAGGCGACGCAGGCCGCCCTGCATCGGGCCGAGCGGCGCTTCAGCGATGAACTTGGCGGTCGCCTCCTGCTCTGGAGTTCGGAACGAGCTCACCAGCGAGCCGTAGTCCCGCGTCTCGGCGAACTCCTTGCGGTAGCGCTTGGAGCCGATCTGCGGTGGCGGACCCGGATCGAACGCCTCCGGAGAGGTGATCGCCAACGGGTCGACGTGGCCGTACCACGGGTTGAGGAACGGTGCCATCGCCGGCGGCGTCGGCTCCCAATCCCCTGGGTCGGTGGCTGTTGGGACGGTCACGACCGCATTGCGGCCGTCATTGGCGCGCAGCTCGATGATCCGGTCAGCGGCGCGTTCCCCATAGCGCACGCCGCGATTCTTGGCCGCGCCGTCGGGAATCAGCGCCAGGCTGGCCGCCAGCTTGGCGTCGAGGTCCGCACCAATGGTGCCCATGGCCCCGAAATACGTGCGTAGCACGCGGTGCGCGGCCGCGGCCGCGGCGGCCTCGGGGGAAGCGCCGTCCGCCGGTTTGCCGTGCCAGCGATACAGCTCGTACTCGCCGGTGATGCCATTTACGGCGTTGTACATGGCGATGTGCACGAACGACAGGTAGAGGAACGCCTCCGGTGGCACCTTTGCAGCGCCTGCCGGAGCGGGCTGGACCAGCGTGGCAACCGCATTCGCGTTCCAGGTGGTGATGACGGCGGGATCGACCCCGCCGGCCTGTGGCTCGGCGGCAGAGGCCGGGGATCCTGCGACGAGCGAGAGGGTCAGCAACAAGGTCGGGGCGATGCGCCGAACCGCTCGGGGGAGGTGGGCAGCTCCGTGGACGCTGAGACGCATGGGATCACCTCCGGTGTTGGGCGTAGGCACGCGCACTGGTGCCTCTGTATGTAAGGGTGATCCGGAGTGTCAAATCGTTCGATCTTCGTCGCCATCACGCACAACGACGCCGGAGACGAACGATTCCGGGGCCACTGGTGTCAGATGGCCAATGAGACGCCGGGCAGACGAGCCAGTCGATGTGCAGACGCGTGTAACGTCCCTGCACGTGGCCGGGTTGAACGGCGTCCCAGCGTACGGAGGGCATGGGTGGGTGCAACCACTCATCGAGCGGGCGGTGCGGGGCGACCTGGCTGCATTCGAGCAGCTCGTCGAGCCGCACCTCACCCCGCTGTATCGGCTCGCGGCCGCCATGGTCGGGCCCGAGGAGGCGCGTGACGTGACGCAGGAAACGCTGGTCAGCGCGTGGCGGGAGCTGCACAAGCTGCGGAGAGCCGATCGGCTCGAGGCATGGCTGCGCAGCATCCTGATGAACCGCGCGCGCAACGTCCTGCGCGGACGTCGCCGCCGCCCGGAGGTCGCATTTGAGCCGATGGCCGGGCATGGCATCGGTCACTTCGAGGAACCGATGGTCGGTCTCCATGGCCAATGGGCGGTCGAAGACGCCCTGGCCAAGCTCCGTCCCGAGGAACGTGCCGTGGTCGTGCTGCACTACCTCGCCGATCTCACGCAGCGCCAGGTCGCACAGATTCTGGGGATCCGCGAGGGAACGGTGAAGTCGCGCCTGCACAGTGGCCTGCGCGCCCTGCGGCACCACTTTGCGGAGGACCCGGCATGAATCGCGACCAGCTTCGCAACGCGCTTCCCGAGCCGGTCCGCCGCTACTTTGAGGAAAAGGTAGCTCGCATGGAACCGCCCAACGACCTGATGCACACGGCAATGGCCGAAATCGAATCAGAGCCACGCGTCAATCGATTCTCACTGGGCGCGTTTGCGGCGCTTGCCGCAGGCATCGCGGCAGTCGCTGCCGTCGCGTTCTTCGGCCTGAACCTGTTGAATAGCGGCGCACCGTCCGGGCCCGGAGGTGCGCCAAGAGCCACGGCCAGTCCGTCCCCCACGCCGCTCTCGCTTACTCCACAGCCACGCAACCTCGTCACCATAGGGAGCCAGGTCGACCCGAGCAAGGAAAACCTGCCACCCGGTAAGTACTACCTTGGCCCACCCGACACCAGCTTCTTCATCGAGTTCACGTTGCCGGACGGGTGGTGGTACTGGCAGGGCGCCGCGGATGTGCATGCCGTGCTGATCAACAGCCTGGACTCCGGCGCCTCGGAGGGGTCTGCTTGGGGATTCGCCTTCGCGCAAATCGGGAACGTCCCTTCAAATCCATGCGATCCGTCAACGGGCCTGTTTCCGACCTGGTATCAGGGCGGCTCGGTCGGGCAGCTGATCAGCGGTATGAAGACCTGGAGGGACTTCGACGTCCATGTGGAAAACGTGACGGTCGCTGGCTTCGGCGCAAAGCGCGTCACGGTCAGGGCCAAGCAGCCGATGAACTGCAGCCCAGTCCTCTTCAGCACACCCGCGGGCTACCGCTACAAGATCGATCCGAGCGGAGAGGCAACCGATACCCCTGAGCAGATGACGTTCATCAACGTCAACGGCAAGGCGCTTGCCATGTGGACCACGGATTACGCGCCGCGGAATGCTTTTGAGATCCGTGGTGGTGCATCACCGGACCCCCAGGCGCACGTTCAAGACCAGGTGGAGCTGCACCAGATCTTGGATTCCATGGTGATTTCGCCGGGCTAGGCCCG
>DASSEC010000039.1:0-15301 GCA_035696685.1 Candidatus Limnocylindria bacterium
CCGATAGCCAGGCACCAGGAGTTCGACATGTCCGTGCGCCGATTCCTCGCGATTCCGGTCCTCTTCGCGCTTGCCGCGTGCAGCGCCGGTGGCTCCCCCACCCCGGGTGCCTCCACGCCGTCAACGGCCGCCTCGGCCTCCCCCTCTGAGAGCGCGGCCGCGTCCGCCTCCACCGGCGCCGGCGGCACCGCAGAGGTCGACGCCGAGGACTCGAGCCTCGGGAAGATCCTGGTGGATGCCGACGGGAACACGATTTACTTCTTCGCCAAGGACGAGGAGGGGCAGAGCGCCTGCACCGCGACGTGTCTCACCACCTGGCCGGCCGTCCAGGTCGACGCGACGCCTGAGGCCGGCGGTGGCGTCACCGCGACGCTGGGGACCTTTACCCGCGACGACGGCACCACGCAGCTGACCGTGAACGATTACCCGGCCTACTACTTCGCCGGCGACAGTGCTCCCGGCGATACCAACGGCCAGAAGGTCGGTGGCATCTGGTTCGTCTTCGGAGCGGACGGCAAGCCGATCAAGAAGTAGGCGGTATTGATTCGAGGGCCGCAGACGTCGGCGCTGCGGCCCTCGTTCCGCTTCAGCGATTCCGCTCCACGGCCAGCACGTCCCCCTCGCCCAACGCCCGCATCTGGCCGATGCCCTCGTCCAGCAGGTCCTGCGCACCGGAGAGCGCCCCCAGCTCGACGCGTACGCGGGCCGCATAGCGTGCGGCGTTCATCCCCTCGAAGCCAGCGAGTGCCGCGCGCAGATTCTCCGCATCCGCGCTCGCGAGACCCCTGGCGCGCAGCGCCTGCGCTTCGAGCACCCGCATGCTCACGCGACGAGCCCGCTCCAGCACGTCGTCCAGCACCTCGATCGAGACCGGATGCCCGCGATCCGTGCACAACGCCAGCGCATGCTCGACGTAATGCGCCCGGTCCGGGTAGCGCTCGTGGGTCCGGATGACCTCGGCCACGGCGTCAAGGTCCAGCGCCAGCAGGGCGGCGATGGCCGCCACCGGATGCGTCGTCGGGAAGCTGTTCACGATCTCGCTGGCGACGGCGTGCCAGCGCTCGACCGCCGCATCGGCCCCACGGTTCCGCGCCCAATCCACGCCACTCAGGACGCCCTGCAGGGCGTAGGCGGCGGACGGGTTGCCGGCATCGAGCCAACGGCGTCGCAGATCGTCGACGCTGTTCTCGGTCCGCGGCCAATCGCCCATCAGGGCCCGCACGTACGCGCTCCACGAATCCGCGGCCAGCACGAAGACCATGTTCTGTCCCGGCTGCAGCAGGCCGATGGCGGCGTCCGCGGCTGCTGCGGCCTCGTCCAGCTCGCCGAGCTGCGCCGATCCCCAGGCGAGCACCTGCAGGGCATCGAGGCGTTCCTCCAGCCCCAGCCGCTCGGCGAACCCGATGCGACGCCGAGCCAGGTCAACCGTCCCTCGCCAGTTGTCCGCCTGTGTATTCCCGGTGAGGGCGTCCAGCGCCGCGCTCACCAGCGAGGCGTCGTCGAGCTGCTCTGCGAGCGCGAGGCCCGATTCCACGTGCGCGTGCGCGACCTGCACGTCCGCGGCCGTGACTGGCCGCTCGGCTGCCTGGCGCAGCCAGAACGACTTGAAGCCGAGGGAGATCTCGTACGCGGCGACGGAACGCGGACCCGCCTGCGGCACCCACGATGCGCCACGCGCGATGAGCTCGTCGATCTCTGCCTCGGTCGGCTGGCGCCCGACCGACGCGGTGAAGCGCATGACCACCATCAGGTGGCGGCCCAGGTACTCGAGCTTGAAATCGGCCGGCAGCCCGTATTCGTCGCCGAGCTGCCAGGCGCGCGCGAACGCCTGGACTGATGCGTCCCCGGATCCCAGGACTGCCCCCAGCCGGCCCCATAGCCTCGCCTGGTCGGGACCGTGAGCCAGCTCGATGGCGGCGCGCAGGTGCCCGGCGGCCTCCTGCACGCCGCGTGCACCCGCCGCGGCGTCTGCCGCGCGGTTGAGCCAGGCGACCGCGCTGCTGCGGAGCTCCTCGTCCTCGATGCCGAGCCCGGCTGACAGGACGGCTGCCTCGCGCAGGTGAAACGCGACCAGCTCGGCCAGCTCATCCTCTCGTCCCGCCGCCCGTTCCTCGAGCCAACGGCCGGCAGCCGCATGCAGCACTGCGCGCTCCGAGCGCGTGAGCGTGCCATAGGCGACGTCGCGGATGATGATATGGCGGAACGTCAGCTCACCACGGGCGCCCGGCCGGAGCAGGTCACGGTCGATCAGCTCCTCGATGGAGGCCGCGTGATCGTCGCGCTCCCCCTCGATCGAGGCCACGCCGTCGGTGGTGAAGCTCCGCCCGAAGACGGAGCCGAGCTGCAGCACGCGCCGGGCGTGCGGCGCCAGCGAGTCGAGACGGGCCAGGACCGTGGCCTGCACGGTGTCCGGCAGCTGTGCCGCGGCGTTGGCCACGGATGACGAGTCGCCCAGGTCGATGCCGCGCTCCAACAGCGAACGCACGATCTCGCCGGCGTAGAACGGGTTGCCTTCGGACCGCTCGGCGACCAGGGGGACGAGCTCCGGGGCGGCGCCCTCCAGCAATCCCGCGACCAGCTCGCCGATGGACGCCTGGTCCAGCGGCTCCAGGGCAATGGACAGGTGGTTACGCCGGCCGCCACCCCACGTCGGCCGTCGTTCCAGGAGCTCGGGGCGCGCGAGCGCCAGCATGAGGATGGCGCTGTCCGACCGCGGCTGCAGGATGAACTCGATCAGGTCCAGCAACGAGTCGCTGGACCAGTGCAGGTCTTCCACCAGCAGCACCAGCGGCCGGCGCGCGGCGGCCAGCTCCACGATCTCCCGCCACGCCAGGAAGAGCGGTGCGCGGTCCTGCACATCCGCGTCGGAGGCACCGATGGTCGCGGCCAGCAGGTCGGCCGACTCGCTCGGGCGCTCTGCGCCGGCGGCCGCCAGCCAGTCCCGGATGGCCGCGCGCGTCTGATCGGCGGACGAGTCGTCGGGCAGGCCGACGATCGAGTCGAGCAGCGCCCGCATCGGCCAATACGTCAGGCGCTGGCCGTATGGCAGGCACTGTGCCACCGCGACCTGAGCATCGCCGGCCACGTCCGGGAGGCGGGCGATGAATTCGTCGACGAGTCGGCTCTTACCGGTGCCGGCGGGCGCAAGCAGGCTGATCATGTACGGGCGGCGCTCGCCGAATGCCCGGCGGGCGATCATCTCGATCTGCGCCAGGTCGGCGTCGCGGCCGACCAATGGCGTGCGGGTCGTGGCCGCCGTCGCGATCCCGAGCAGCGTCCGCGCCTCGACCCCCGCGGCCTTGCCCTTGAGGTCGAGCTCGGTGGCGGCGTCGAAGGCGTGCGCGCCGTGATCGGCGCTGGCGGTTCGTGCGCTGGCCAGGATCTGCCACGGCTCGGCTGCCTGCTGCAGGCGCGCGGCCACGTTGACCGGATCACCGGTGATGATGAAGTCGCTGCGCTCGCGATCGCGGCTGGCGATGACCTCGCCGGTGTTCAGCCCGATCCGGATGGGCAGCTTGTCGCCCAGCCCGTCCTCCGACCGCACCCGGTTCCGGAGCGCCAGGGCAGCGTCGAGCGCCCGCCGCGCATCATCGTCGTGCGCCTGCGGCAGCCCGAAGATGGCCATCGCCGCGTCGCCGATGAACTTCTCCAGCGTTCCGCCGTGCTCGGTGACGACCTCGGTGGCAATGGCGTAGAAGCGCGCCAGCAGGCGTCGAAGGTCCTCCGGGTCCATCGTCTCGCCAAGCGATGTCGACTCGACGACATCGGCGAACAGGACGGTGACGAGGCGGCGTTCCTCGGCCATTCGCAGGCTGGCGCCGTCAGCCTGGGCCGGTGGCGTCCCGCCACTCGTCGGCCAGGATCGCCATCAGGACGGAATCCTCGAGCCCATTCGGGCCGCGCCACGACTGGCGCATCAGGCCCTCGTGCCGGAAGCCGAGCTTTTCGTAAGACCGGATCGCTCTCGTATTCGCGGCGTAGGCCGTCAGCCACACGCGATGGAGGCCCACCGCGTTGAAGGCGAAGTTGAGAAGCACGCGCTGGGCATCGGTCCCGAAGCCGGCGCCGATGTGGTCGCGATCCATATAGATCGCCAGCTCGGCGCTGCCGTGCCAGTAATCGATCTCCTTGAGCCAGGTCGTCCCGATGAACCGATCGTCGCCGAGCTCGCAGACGGCGTAAAAGAAGCCGCCACCCGTCTTTGCCTTGTCGTTGACGTGCTCCAGCCAGCCCTTTGCCTGGTCGATGCTCATGGGCGCCTTGTACCCGGCCAGGCCGCCGACCTCGCTGTCGTTGATGCCGGCGACGTAGGCGGGCAGGTCCCGCTCCTCGAGCGGCCGCAGCCAGACCTTCTCCCCGCGGAGCAAGGGCCGGTCGGGGATCGGCGGGCGCGTGGTGTCGGCCGGTGCCTGGCTCATGGGCTCCCTCATTCAGTGCGCTGGAGGAGCTCCCACAGTACTCCGTTGAGCGTGCGCGGGTGGATGAAGGCCACGCTGCCGTGGGCGCCAGGCCGGGGCTCGCGGTCGATGAGCTCCGCCTCCGCGGCGGCCAGCGCGGCCAGGTCGGTGGGCAGGTCGTCGCTCAGCAGGCAGACGTGGTGCACGCCCTCGCCGCGGGCCTCCAGGAAGCGAGCCACCCCGCCCTCGGGATCGACGGGCTCGACCAGCTCGATGCGGGTCCCATCATCGCCACCGGTCGGGATGAAGCAGAGCCTGACGCCCTGCGCCGGGAAGTCGAACGGCGGCCGCTCCGGGTACCAGCCGAACAGCCGCTCGTAGCGCGGCAGCGACTCGTCGATGGAGCGGACGATCACGGCCACGTGGTGGATGGGGCCGATGGTCACGGCCGGTACTCGCCCCAGGTCGCGCGGAGGGAGTCACTGATCTCGCCCAGCGTGACGCCGGCCTCGACGCAGGCGAGGATGCGCGGCAGCACGTTCTCGGTTCCGCCGGCGGCGCGGCCAAGGTCCTCGAGGGCCCCGTCGGCCGCTGTTTGATCTCTGCTAGCGCGCGCCGCGCGCGTGCGCGCCACCTGGCGCGCCTCGGCCCCCGGATCGATGGCCTGCGGCGCGGGCCGCTGCTCTTCGCCGCCCTCGGCAAACGCGTTGAGGCCCACGATGATCGCGTCCCCGGCCTCCACCGCGCGCTGGGTCTCGTATGCCGCCTGGGCAATCTCGCCCTGCTGGTAGCCGTCGCGGATCGCGGCCAGCGTCCCGCCGCGGCGGTCGATCTCCTCCAGCTCGGCCATCACCCGCTCCTCCAGGGCGTCCGTCAGCGTTTCCACGTAATAGGAGCCGCCCAGCGGGTCCACCGGGGAGACCACCCCGGACTCGTGAGCCAACACTTGTTGAGTTCGGAGCGCCAGCCGCGCGGTCGACGGCGTGGGCAGGCCCAGCGCCTCATCCAGCGCGTTGGTGTGCAGGCTCTGGGCGCCGCCCAGCACGGCGGACAGCGCCTGGACCGTCGTGCGCACGACGTTCGTGTCGGGCTGCTGGGCGGTGAGCGTCGAGCCGCCGGTCTGGACGTGGAAGCGCATGGCCTGGCTCTCCGGCCGCGTGGCGCCGAACCGATCGCGCGCGATCTGCGCCCAGACGCGCCGCGCAACCCGGAACTTGGCGACTTCCTCGAACAGGTCGTTGTGGGCGGCAAAGAAGAAGGAGAGGCGGGGGGCGAACTCGTCGAAGGCCATTCCCGCGGCGCGGGCCGCATCGGCATAGGCGATGGCATCGGCGATGGTGAACGCCACCTCCTGGGCCGCGGTCGCGCCCGCCTCGCGCATGTGGTAGCCGCTGATGCTGATGGTGTTCCAGGCAGGCAGCTCGGCGCGGCAGTAGGCGAACGTGTCGGTGATCAGCCGCATCGACGGCTCGGGCGGGAAGATGTACGTCCCGCGCGCGATGTACTCCTTCAGGATGTCGTTCTGGATCGTCCCGCGCAGCCGTGCCGGGTCGGTCCCCTGCCGGCGGGCCACCGCCTGGTACAGGGCCAGCAGGATCGCCGCAGTGGCGTTGATGGTCATGCTGGTGCTCACCACGCCGAGGTCGATGCCATCGAGCAGGATGGCCATGTCCTCGACCGTGTCGATGGGCACGCCCACGCGCCCGACCTCGCCGGCGGCCATCGGCGCATCGCTGTCGTAGCCCATCTGGGTCGGCAGGTCGAAGGCGACGCTCAGGCCAGATTGCCCGCGGTCGAGCAGGTAGCGGAAGCGCCGGTTCGTCTCCTCCGCGGACCCGAAGCCAGCGTACTGGCGCATGGTCCACAGCCGTCCGGCGTAGCCGGTGGCGTGGATGCCGCGCGTGAAGGGGTACGAGCCCGGCTCCCCCAGCCTTGTGCCGGGATCCCAGCCGTCGAGGTCCGATGGGCCATAGGCCGATGCGATCTCGACCCGCGAGGTCGAGCGGCGGCGGGCTGGTCGCGGCTCGTCCTGGCTCACGCGCCCGATTGTACCGGCGCCCTTGTTCAGTGCCGCCGAGCGGGCGCGCTAGTCGAGGCGCAGCAGCAGCACCCCCGCGGCCACCGGCTGGCCGGCCTCGACCGCGATCTGCCCCACCGTGCCGTCGCGCGGGGCCCGCACCTCGTTCTGCATCTTCATGGCCTCGATGGTGAGCAGGGCATCCCCCGCGGCGACCTGCGCGCCGGACTCAACCTTGATGGCAACGACCAGGCCGGGCAGGGTGGAGCGGATCTCCACCGGACCCCCCTCCCCCGCCGTGGCGGCGCGAGCCTCGGCCAGCGTCCGCTCCCGCCACGACTGGACGGTGATGGGCACGCGGCGGCCACGCAGGGTGACGAACCACTCGGTACCCTGGCCCTCGACGACGACCTGCAGCGTCCGCTGCCCGTCGCTCAGGCGGGCGATGCCCCGACGCCGGTCGAGCCACTCCAGCTGCCAGCCGGCAGCCGGCTCAACCTCCCGCTCGTCGAGGGTGACGGTCAGCCCGACCATGTGCGCAGGGCCTCCTGTCGGGCGGTCCGGGACCAGCCGGAGGATCCGCTCCCGCGCGGCGCCACGCCATCGGTCGTGGCCTCCGTGGCGAGCCCCGATCGCCGGCCCTCGACGGCCGCCACCGCCATGAGCCCGGCCTCGTCATCGGCCAGGGTCGGGCCGTCCACCCAGCGCTCGCTGATCAGCCCGGTGTGGTAGTCGCCGGAGATGAACTCGGGCTGGTCCACCAGCCAGCGATGGAAGCCCAGGTCCGTCTGCAGCCCGCCGACCAGCGTCTCGTCCAGGGCTCGGCGCAGGCGGTCGATCGCCGCGGGCCGGTCATGGGCGTGGACCATGAGCTTCGCCAGCAGCGGGTCGTACTCCGGCGCCAGCGGGCCCTCCACCACCGCGTGGTCGGTGCGGATGCCGGGACCTTCAGCCGGCTGCCAGGCTGTGACCGAGCCCGCCACCGGCCGGAAGCCATTCCATGGGTCCTCGGCATAGATCCGCGCCTCGATGGCGTGGCCGCGCGGCACCGCCTCGAGGACCGAGGCATCCAGGGGACGCCCTTCCGCCACCCGGATCTGCCACGCCACGATGTCGAGCCCCGTGGCGAGCTCGGTGACGCCGTGCTCCACCTGCAGGCGGGTGTTCATCTCCAGGAAGTAGTGGTTGCGGTCGCCATCGACCAGGAACTCCACGGTCGCCACGTTGTGGAACGCCACCGTGCCGGCCACCCTGCGCGCGCTGTCGAACAGCGCGCTCCGCAGCGCGTCATCGACTGCCGGCGAGGGCGTCTCCTCGATGAGCTTCTGATGCCGCCGCTGGACGGAGCAGTCACGCTCCCCCAGGCACGCCAGGTTGCCGTGCCGATCGCCCAGCAGCTGCACCTCGACGTGCCGTGCCGGGCTGACCAGGCGTTCGAGGTAGAGCGTCCCGTCGCCGAATGCCGAGCGCGCCTCGCGGCTGGCAGCGGCCATCGCATCGGGGAGATCCTCCAGGGCATCCACGCGTCGCATGCCTCGTCCGCCGCCGCCGGCCGCGGCCTTCAGCATCATGGGCAGGCCGATGGCTGCCAGGTTCGGCGGCGCGTTGTCATCCAGCGCGACCAGCAGCCCGGGGACCACCGGCACGCCGGCCTCGCTGGCTCCGCGCCGAGCGGCCAGCTTGTTGCCCAGCGCCTCCTGCGTTTCGGGCGGCGGGCCGATCCAGGTCAGTCCGGCGTCCTGCACCGCCCGGGCAAAGTCGGCGTTCTCGGACAGGAAGCCGTAGCCGGGGTGGACGGCGTCCGCCCTGGCTCGGCGGGCGGCATCGAGGACCGCCTCGACGTTCAGGTAGGACTCGGCGGCCGCTGGTGGGCCGATGCGTTCGGCGACATCGGCCGCCGCCACATGCGGCGCCCGTGCATCGGCATCCGAATAGACGGCGATGCTGACGATGCCGAGCTCACGGCAGGCACGCATGACGCGGATGGCGATCTCGCCGCGGTTCGCGACCAGGATGCGGCGAATGGAGGACGGCGGGCCGCTGTCTTTGCGCACAGACAGTCCGCGTTACAGCGGGATGTTGCCGTGCTTCTTGGCCGGCACCGACTGACGCTTGTTCTCAAGCAGCCCCAGTGCAACGGCGACGCGGGCGCGCGTCTCCGAGGGAAGGATCACCTCGTCGACGTAGCCGCGCTCCGCGGCGAGATACGGGTTTGCCAGGCGCTCCTGGTACTCGGCAACCAGCCGTGCGCGCTCCCCATCCGGATCGTCGGCTTCCGCCAGTCGGTCGCGGAAGATGATGTTCACGGCGCCTTCGACGCCCATCACCGCGATTTCCGCGGTCGGCCACGCGAAGTTCAGGTCGCCACGCACGTGCTTGCTGCTCATGACGTCGTAGGCGCCACCGTAGGCCTTGCGCGTGATAACCGTCACCTTGGGCACGGTCGCCTCGCAGTAGGCGTAGAGCAGCTTGGCCCCGTGCCGAATGATGCCGCGGTGCTCCTGGTCCACGCCGGGCAGGAATCCCGGCACATCCACCAGCGTGATGAGCGGGATGTTGAAGCAGTCGCAGAAGCGCACGAAACGAGCGGCCTTGTCCGACGAGTCGATGTCCAGCACGCCGGCCAGCACTTCGGGCTGCTGCGCCACGATGCCAACGCTGCGGCCCTCGACCCGCGCGAAGCCGCAGATGATGTTGCGCGCGAACTGCTCGTGCACCTCGGTGAACGATCCGCCGTCGACGACGCCGGAGATCACTTGGTGCATGTCGTACGCCTGCTGCGGCGAGTCTGGCACGAGGGCGTCCAGCGCCGGGCCGTCGACCGTGGGCTCCGACCATTCACCGTCGCGCGGCGCGGGGTCGACGTTGTTCGACGGCCAATAACCGATCAGGGTCCGCGCCAGCTCGAGCGCCTGCGGCTCCCCCGCCGACAGGAAGTGCGCCACGCCGCTCGTCTCGTTGTGGACGCGCGCTCCGCCCAGCCCTTCGAAGTCAATCTCCTCGTGGGTCACCGTCTTCACCACGTTGGGCCCGGTCACGAACATGTAGCTCGACCCTTCGACCATGATCGTGAAGTCGGTGATGGCCGGCGAATACACCGCGCCGCCGGCGCACGGACCGAGCACCAGCGACAGCTGCGGGATGACGCCGGAGACCAGCGTGTTGCGCAGGAAGATGTCCGCGTAGCCACCGAGCGAAACGACGCCTTCCTGGATGCGCGCGCCGCCGGAGTCCGACAGGCCGATGATCGGCGCCCCATTCGCGAGGGCAAGGTCCATGACCTTCACGATCTTCTCGGCGTGCGCCTCCGACAATGAGCCACCGAACACCGTGAAGTCCTGCGAGTAGACGAAGACCGTTCTCCCGTCGATCTTCCCGTGTCCGGTCACGACGCCATCGCCGAGGTACCGCTCCTGGTCGATGCCGAAGTCGGTGGCCCGGTGCATGACGAGCGCGTCCAGCTCATGGAAGCTGCCCTCGTCCAACAGCAGGTCGATGCGTTCGCGCGCGGTGAGCTTCCCGCGTTGGTGCTGCTGCTCGATGCGTCGCTCACCGCCACCGAGCAATGCCTGCTCACGGAGATCGGCCAGGTGCGCGAGCTTGTCGGCCGTCGACACGGGACGTCCTCCGCGACGTAGTGGGCCCAGCAGGGATCGAACCTGCGACCAGCCGGTTATGAGCCGGATGCTCTAACCACTGAGCTATGGGCCCGAGGGATGGTGGACAACTTCGAGTATAGAGGCTCGTCTTTGCACAAAGACATCGACACTGCGCGCCTTTGTGGAAAACCCCGATGACCGGCCAAGGGACCCGCGGCTATCCTTGGAAGCGGTCGCGTCCGCGACGTCCCGAGTCCACTTCGACGCAGCGAAGGGTGATCCGTTGACCAAGGTAATCTCGATTGCCAACCAGAAAGGCGGCGTCGGCAAGACGACGACGTCCATCAACTTGGGCGGCGCGCTGGCAGAGCTCGGATATCGGGTCCTGTGCGTCGACATGGATCCGCAGGCGAACCTGACCGTCGGCCTGGGCATCTCGCTTTCCGATGTCAGAGTCTCTATGTCCGACGTCCTCTCCGAAGATCGCATCGCGTTCGACGAGATCGTGCGTACGAGCGAGATGCCGGGGCTGGCGGTGGCGCCCGCCACGCTCGAGCTCGCATCGACAGAGGTGGAGCTCTTCACCGCCATCGGCCGCGAGATGGTCCTGCGAGACGCGCTGAGCGGCTGGGCCGAGCGACAGTTCGACGTGATCATCATCGACTGCCCGCCGACGCTGGGGTTGCTCACCATCAATTCGCTGGTGGCCTCCAGCCGGGTGATCATCCCGGTGCAGACGCAGTACTACGCCATCAAGGGCTTGACCGCCCTCATCAAGGTCATCAACACCATCAAGCTGAAGCTCAACCACGACCTCGAGATCCTCGGCCTGCTCGCCACGTTCTTCGACGGCCGGACCGTCCTCGCCCGCGAGATGCTCGCGAACCTGCGTGAGCTGGGGGACCATCGGGTCTTCAACACCATGATCAAGAACACGGTGAAGCTCGGCGAGGCTCCGCTGACGGGCAAGCCCGTGACCGAATACGCCACCAACTCGGCCGCCGCGCGCGCATTCCGCGAGCTGGCGCGGGAGGTGATCGAGCTTGGCTAGCAGCAAGGGACCCGCCTTCCGCGAGAACATCCATCGCCTGTTCGACGAGGCGCAGGCGACCGACCTCGGGCCGGGCATCGTCTCGCTGATCGAGTCGCGCGCCACGCACGCGCAGATCCGTGAGCTGCCGGTGGGCAAGATCCTGCCGAACCCGGCGCAGCCCCGGCTCTCGTACGAGGAGGATTCGCTCCGCGAGCTCGCCGATTCGATCCGGGAGCACGGCGTCCTGCAGCCCGTCCTGGTCCGGCCCACCGGCTCGCAGTACGAGCTGATCGCCGGGGAGCGCCGCTGGCGCGCGTCGGGCCTCGCGCAGCGCGAGACCATCCCGGCCATCGTGGTCGAGTTCGACGAGGAGACGGCGCTGGAGGTCTCCATCATCGAGAACCTGCAGCGCGAAGACGTCACGCCGCTGGAGGAGGCGGCGATGTTCCGCAAGATGACCGCCCTGGGCTACTCGGTCCGGCAGCTGGCGCAGAAGATCGGCAAGGACAAGGGCTACGTCGAGAACCGCATGCGCCTGGCCGATGCGCCACCCGAGATCAAGGAGCTGGTGTCCGTGCGCAAAGACACCCTGAGCCACGCCTACGAGCTGATGCGGATCAGCGACGAGCGGACGCGGCGGCGGCTGGCCAAGCGGGTGGCGGCCGGGGAGCTGACGCTGGCCAAGCTGCGAGTCCTGACCGGCAGCGCCAGCGAGTCCGGCGAGGGCGAAAAGCCGAAGCGGCGTGCCCGGACGGTCGCCGGCGAGGTGGAGGTGGCCAAGGCGGCGCGCGCGGCGGATGACGCACTGATGGTCAATCGCAGCAAGCTGGCCGACGCGATCGACGAGCTGGTGGACCTGCTGCGCCATCCGGATGTCATCGAGCAGATCCCGGACACGAACCGGGACAACCTCGCCCGGAACCTCACGGTCACCAAGCTGAAGCTCGAGAACGCAATCGCCATCATCCGCGCCACGCGCGAGGCAGCTAGCTAGTCGCACGCGGCGGGCTGACCGCGGAGCGCCCCGCGCTCAGTGCGGTCCAGCGCTCAGCGCGCTCAGGGGGTGTACGACATGACCTCGCGGTGGTCGACCAGGAAGTCGACCAGTTTGGCTCGGGCGTCCGGCTCGATCCGGCGCAGTCCGGCAACCGCGCGCGGCAGTTCGAAGATCGGCGCGGCCAGGTTGCCGGCCGTGTCGATCCCGACGACGTGGTCCGGTCCCCCGCCGATCAGGAATGCGCGCTGGAAGCCGCGCGTGTCCAGCGCGGCGGCGCGGGAGAAGGCGGCGATGGCGGTGCCGACTCCCCGGCGCTTGGCGAAGTCGACGATGAGGTCGGCCGCCCACCGATCGACCTGCTCATCGGTCTGCGCTTCGACCATCTGCCGGTAGGTTTCGGCCGTTCCGGTCTGCATGGCCCGATTCTAGCGGCGCCTCGGGGCCGCCAGTCGGCGCGCGTGCAGACGGCCGTCCGCGATGGCGATTCGGCTATCCTGCCGGGCATGCTGAACCAGTCCGCCGACCCACGGACCGAGGACACCATCGTCTTCACGCTGCTGCGCGGGCCGCGCGAAGGCGCGGGCGAGCCCGCGGCCGTGGGCACCGCGACATTCTCGGATGGCCGCACGACCGTCGATGCGCCCGAGGCAGTGGCGGTGGCGGTCGAAGAACTGCTGCAGCGGCCCTTCGTCGACCGCGTCCAGGCGGACGAGCGACCCCGCGGCTATCGGCGCAGCGGCCACGGCATGGTCGACATGCTGGTCCCCGGCATGCCGGAGCATTTCATCGCCCGGATGCGCGGCCTCTGGCTCGCCTACCCTGACGGGACGGTGGTCACCGCGCTGGAGGCATCGGCGCAGCACCCGAGCGGTCGCACGCCGGTGCTCGAACGGGTGGAGACCGGCCCGGCCGTGGTGGACCCCTCGGTCCGCCGAGCGACCCTGGCGGAGAGCACGGCGATCCTGAACACCCGGCCGCTCGTCCAGGCGAACGAGCCGCTCACCGGTCTGCGGCCGCCGAGCGAGCGGCGCGACCTGACCCGCACCGACTGCGGCTGGATCTGCTGAGCGCGGTCAAAGGCATAGAAATGCGGGGATGTGAGCGCGGGACAGGCGAGCACCTGCGGGCAGTGGCTATGATGCGGCCATGTCGCTGAGACGCTACCTGGTGCTCCCCGTCGTCATCGCGATCGTGGGGGCGGTCTACTGGTATTTCACCAAGCCGCACGAGATGGCGGGAACCATCATGCTGGTGGTCTTCGCGGCAGCCATGGCGGTCATGGGCTGGATCCTGCTGCCGACCCTCGACAACGTCGGCCCGACCGCGCCCGTTGATCCCGACTTCGAGGATCCGGGCCGCTGACCCTCGGCCCCCTCTGGGTCGCCGCATCACCCCATCCCGGGCATGAAGACGCCGGGCAACTGTGGCTGCCCTAGCGAGAAAATCGCTAACACAGGTGCCCGGCTCGACTGTTAGAACGTGGAAGCGCCGCGCGCGTTAGTCCGCGCCACTGTCTGATATGTGACAGTGTCCACCGCCCGACCGGCGGTGCTCAGCGGATGCCCGTGTCGTAGCTGATCGTCACCGTCGCGCTCGACGGGCCGATCGTGATCTCCTGCGGCGGCGCGGTGCCCATCAAGCCTTCGACCGGCTGGGGCACCAACCGGTAGCGGCCGGGCGGCAGCTCGATCGCGAACGAGCCGTCAGCCGCCGACGTCGCTCGGGCAACCTGGGTGCCGGCCGAATCGAGGACCAGCACGACGGCGCCGTTGACCGGTCGCTCGTTGCATCCCGACTGCGGCGGCTCGGTCACGACCGGACAGGTCGGACCGGCAACGACGCTGCCGGCGAGGTTCGTACCGGCCGTACTGGCCTCGGGAGGCGAACTGGTCGCCCCGGGCTGCAGCATGCAGCTGCCCACGATGACGCTCGCCAGGAGGGCAATCACCGCGTGCCGGGTCATGCCGGCCAGACGGTGGATCCAGTGCATCGGTTCCCATTCTGCGGTTGCCGGAACCGCAAGATACGTGACTGACGTGGCAGCTACTCCGCGGTCTTCCGCTGGACAGGGGGCGGCGGACCTACCGGCGTAACGCGAGGATCGCCTACGCGGCCACGGCCTCCGAAGGGGCGGCCACTGCTTCCAGCTCCCCCGGATGCTGCTCGAGCCGATGGAGGAGCATGTAGCGGAACCCGAGCCCATCCAGGAGCCGCGCGGTGATGCGTGGCAGGTGCCCCGTCTCGGGCGGTGCCGCCAGGCGCGGTCGGTCGAGCTCGTGGATCGTGCCACCGATCTGCATGCGGCAACGTTGTGCCGCCAGTACGTTCCGCGCCCACTCCGATGCTGTGCCCAGAGGGACGACGATGCGGTAGCCGTCCTCGGTCGGCACGGGGTGAACCGGCGAGACGCGGACCACGCCCGAGCGCCGGCCAACGTGCTCGATGAGCCCGATTTCGCCGTCCGTGTGATCCGCCACGCGGTGCCGCACCAGCCACGGATTCACGACTCGGTTCACGTACGCGGACCCGGTCCGCGGATGGCGGCGCCACCAGGCGATAGCCGCAACCAGCGCCGCCGCCGTGGCGCCGATCAGGACGAGGAGAGTGCGCATGGCACGAGCCTCCAGTTCATCGTTCTGCGACCGGTATGCGGCACCCGCGCCTGCTCGACAAGTGCCGAAGCGCCCGATGTGCCGCTCGCCAGGCCCACGCCGAATGGGATACGGTTTCGGATGTGTCCCGTGAGGCCGAGGAGATGAACCGGCGCCTGCTGCGCGCCCGTGATGCCATGGATCGGGCCTACGCCGAGCCCCTTGACGTCCGGGCCGTGGCCGCCGTGGCGCACGTGTCGCCGGCGCACTTCATCCGCAGATTCCGAGCCGTATTCGGCGAGACCCCGCATCGGTACCTGCAGCGACGGCGCGTCGAGCGCTCGATGTTCCTCCTGCGCGAAACCGAGGTCAGCGTCACCGATATCTGCTTCGACGTCGGCTTCACCAGCCTGGGGACCTTCAGCCGTACGTTCCGCTCGATCGTGGGCGAGACGCCGTCGGGGTACCGCCGGGGGCACGGACCGATCGTGGCGCCGCACTGCGTCCAGCTGGCCGCCATGCGACCGCGTCACGCCGCCGTGGACGCGATTCAAGTGAGCAGTTTCGGAGAAGCGGCGGTGGCGGTCACGCCCTAGGGTGGGCGACGTCCGCATCGACACGAACCAAGGAGACCGATGGAATGATCACCAGGCTCAATGTCGCTTCG
>DASSEC010000040.1:0-3995 GCA_035696685.1 Candidatus Limnocylindria bacterium
ACGCTCGTCCTCCGAGAGACGCTCCCCCAGCTCGTTGAGCGCGGCCTCCGCCTGGAGGGCCGGCACCTCACCCAGCCCGGCCAGCTCACCAGTGGTCAGCGGCCGCTCGGCGATGAACAGGACAGCCTCGAAGTAGGCGTCCAGGTCCTGGCTGTGACTCATGCACCGGCCTCCGAGCCGATGCGTCGCACCAGGATCGGTCCGAACAGCTCGCTCTGCTCCACCGTTGCCTGGCGCCGCCGCACCAGCTCCAGCATGGCCAGCACGGTGACGCTGATCTCGGTCCGGCTCCGGCACGCGGCGAGCACCGTCTGCAGGACCACCTCACCGGCCGAGCCCATGGCCTGCCGCAGCGCGGCGATCTGCATGGCAATCGTGACCTCCCGCGGGACGACCTCCGGTGGCCGCGCCTCCGGCTCGGGGATGGCGGCCAGGCGTTGGAGCGCGTCGGCAAGCGTGGCGGCGCGCATCGGTTCTGCGGGAGCAGACGGCCCGTCAGCTTCGCGCGGCTCACGGCGCAGCGAGGCACGGGCGCCGTCCCACGCGCCGAGCTGGCGGGCCGCATCGCGCAGCGCGCGGTACTCGATCAGGCGGCGCCGCAGCTCCTCTTCGTCCGGCTCGTCCTGGGCGGTTGGCGCCGCGGGCTGCGCCTCACCAGGCAGCAGCCGACGGGACTTGAGCAGGATCAGCTGCGACGCCACAGCCACGAAATCGGCCAGCTCGGCCGGCGGCACCGGGCGGTTGGCGAGGTGCTGTACGTACGCGTCCGCCATCTCGGACAGGGGCACGGTCAGCACGTCCAGCTCGCGTGCCTCGATGAGGTGCAGCAGCAGGTCCAGCGGCCCGGAGAAGACGTCCAGCTGCAGCTCGAACGGCTGCGCGTCGCCCTCTACGGGTATCGGCTCGAGTGGCATCGCGCTCAGGATGCCTCGTCCGCGGCCTTGAAGGCGGCCGCCAGCGACGCATCGACCTCGGCTGCCGAGCCGCGAATGAACGCGACCGTGCGTGGCGAGCAGCCGGCAGCCGCGGCCGCATCGGCCGAGAGGTCCGCGTGATGGAGGTACAGGTGGAACGGGTAGCGCCACGAGCCGGGCTCGGAGGCCGCCAGGCGAGCCAGCAGGCGGGGGGCGAGCGCCTCCAGCAACACGCCGGCGACGCGATGCCACAGGCGCATGCGTTCGCCCTTGGCGTTGTCATGCAGCAGGGCAGCGGTGAGCAGGTCACGGTCGTCGCGTCCCGCCGCCATCAAGCGGCCCACCACGTCGAGCGCGTGCCGCCGGTCGGCGACCGGCATGCGTGCGAAGAGCGGCCAGGCTTCGGCGGGCAGGAGGCGGCGCGCCAGGTCGGCCTCGTCGGCCCCGACTCGGGCGCGCAGGTGTCCGAAGAACTGCTCGACCCTATGCACCGATGAGCAACCGGGTGATGCTTTCGGCCAGGCCGAAGAGCCAGTCCAGTGGGCTGAACCCGCCGCCGAGCCGTGGCAGCAGGACCAGCACCAGCAGCACGAGCACGCCGTACGTCGCGTAGCGCTGCACGGTGAGCGCGGTGCGCAGCGGCAGGAACGGCAGCACGAGGTTGTAGCCGTCCAGGGGCGGGACCGGAAGCAGGTTGAAGAGCCCCAGGATGACGTTGAATTCGACGATCCAGAGCAGGATCCGCCCAACGAACGCGCCGCCACCGCCACCCTCGAAGAGGCCGGACAGCTCCGCGCCCCGGAACACCACCGCCACGACGGCGGCCACTACCAGGTTGGCGAGCGGGCCCGCCACGGCCACCCAGGCCATGCCCACGCGTCCGGGGCGGAGGGCGTACGCATTGACCATCACGGGCTTGCCCCAGCCGAAGCCGGCCACCAGGAAGAAGATCGTGCCCATGGGGTCCAGGTGTCGCAGTGGATTCAGGCTGACCCTGCCCATGGCGCGCGGCCGATGGTCACCGAGCTGGTCGGCCACGAAGGCATGGCTGAACTCATGGAACGTGGTGCCCACCACCAGCGCGACCAACAGGCCGATGAAGACCTCGGGCCCGGCTCCGAGGATCAAGCCACCAGCTCCGGCAACAGCTCGCGCAGCACCTGGACCAGTCGCGCGGCGCCCATCAGGCCCATGGCCAGCACTTCCTCGTGCGTCACCTCGCCCTCCATGTCCGGCGTGGCCTTGTTAGTGATCAGGCTGAAGCCGAGCACTCGGACGCCCATGTGCCGGGCGACGAGCAGCTCGTGCACCGTGGACATGCCCAGCGCATCGGCACCCAGCGTGCGCAGCATGCGCAGCTCGGCCCGGGTCTCATAGGCCGGGCCCGAGAGCATGAGATAGACCCCTTCGCGGAGCTGCACGCCGGCGCGCTCCGCGGCGCCGTGGGCATGGATTCGCAGCTCGGCGTCCCAGGCATCGGCCATGGCCAGGAAGCGGGGACCAAAGCGGTCGAGGTTCGGACCCAGGAGCGGATTCTCGCCCGACAGGTTGATGGTGTCGCTGATGACCATCACGTCGCCGGGAGCGAACTCGGGGTTCGCGCCGCCGGCCGCGTTGGTCAGCACGAGCGTCTCGATCCCCAGCGACAGCACCGCGCGAAGCAGCAACGTCGCCTGACGGTGGCTCCACCCCTCGTAGGGGTGAGCCCGTCCCGAGAGGATCAGGACCGTGGCACCGGCGGCGCGGCCAACGACCAGCTCGCCGGCGTGCCCTTCGACCTCCGACCCCGGCACGTTGGGAATATCGCGATACGAGAGGCGGAGCTGCGGCTCGGCATCCAGCAGCTCGACGACGCCGCCCAACCCGGAACCCAGCACGAAGCCGACGGTCGGAGTGTCGAGGCCGGGAATGCCGGTCAGCCGCTCACTGACGAACGCGGCCGTCTCGTCGATGCGCCGCTCGAGCTCTGCGCCGTAGAGCCCGTCGGGCAGCGCGCCCCGGCGGACCGACTCCACCTACATCCGCTCCAGGATGTCGCGCTTCTTGGCCTCGTATTCCTCAGGCGTGATCAGGCCCTTGTCGCGCAGGCTGGCGAGGCTTTCCAGCGTGGCCGCCAGCTGCCCGGCGTGCTCGGTAGGGACGGCGGTCGCCGCCGCCGCAGGCGCGGGCGTTGCGGACGACGCGGCGGCGTCGGGTCGCACCTCGGACACCCGGTCGGAGCCTGCCCGGGGTGGCATCGGCTCGGCACGCTGCATCGCCGGCGGCGGAGCGGGGCGTTGGACGGGCGGCGGGGCGAGGTCCGGAAACTCCAGGCGCTCCTTCTGGTTCAGCATGGCGACCTTGAATTTCACTGGCTCGGCCAGCATCGGGAAGTCGTTGAGCAGACCGGTCTCGGCAGCCTCGGAGGCGGTGAGGATGTCGAGCGTGCCGTAGTCGAAGATGCGGCCCAGCCAGCTCTGGGTCAGCCGCGCGTCGTTGACCTTCTCCAGGCTCGAATCGCCCATCTGCTTGTTGAAGATGCCCTCGGCCTTGATCACGCGGCGGTTGGTGATCAGGTACTCCTGGTTCCGCCACGCCCAGACCTTGAGGGCGATATAGACCAGGCAGATGATCAGCGCCACCAGCGCGATGATCTGCAGCAGCCCGGTGAGATTGCCCTGCTTCGAGGTCGACTGCCAGATCAAGAGGGCCAGCGCCAGGATGCCGCCGATGACGTAGAGCCAGGTCTCGGCCAGGATGGCGAACCAGTGCTGCCGGCTCTCGAAGACGACTTCCTCGCCCCGGCTCAGCAGGTTCCTCGCGTAGCTCATCGGCCGTGCTCCATGCTCAGGCTCTCGGGTGCGCCCGGGTGTACACCTCGCGCAGGCGCTCGCCCGTCAGGTGGGTGTAGAGCTGGGTGGTGCTGATGCTAGCATGGCCCAGCAGGGTCTGGACCACGCGCAGATCGGCTCCGCCCTCTCGCAGATGCGTGGCAAAGCTGTGCCGGAAGGTGTGCGGTGTGACGTGCCCCGGCACCCCAGCGACCCGCGCCCAGTGCCGCACCAGCCGCCACACCGCCTCTCTGGTCAACCGCGTGCCGCG
>DASSEC010000041.1:0-2248 GCA_035696685.1 Candidatus Limnocylindria bacterium
TCGGCTCCAGCTCCTCGATCGAGCGCAGGTACAGCTTGAACAAGTAGCAGTCCTCGCCGGTGATGCGGTAGCACTCGGTGACCTGGGGCAGCTGGCGGGCGACATCAGGGATCAGCTTGAGGTCACGGGTGCTCGGGCTGACCCTGACGATGGCGCAGATGGTGTAGCCGAGGGCGCGCGGCTCGACCTCGGCCTGGACGCAAAGGGCGCCGCTGTCGGTGAGTCGGCGCAGCCGTTCGGCGACCGCGGGTGGGGACAGCCCGACCCGTCGGCCGAGTTCGGCGACCCGGAGCCGGGCGTCGTCGTACAGTTCCGCGACGAGGCGCCGGTCGATGCTGTCGAGCGAAGCGAAGGTTTGAGGCCCGTTGTTTCGTTGTTCCGATGGCATCTCGCTTGAAGCTCCGTTGTTTGACCATTCATTTGGGGCGTGCCACCTTCGTAGGATGCGCCCGTGCACAATGCTACGCAAGCGCTGACCGCTCCGGACCGCCGGACCGGCGCCACGCGACGGCTGTGGCGGTCGCCGCTCCAGGGCCTGCCGCCGCAGTCATTCTTTCTGGTCAGCGCGGTGTTCCACTACCTCGGGCCGGCCTGTGCAGTGCTGCTGTTCGCCCACCTCGATGTGCTCGGGGTGGCGTGGCTGCGGATCGCGGCCGCGGCGGCGCTGTTCGCAGCGTGGCGCCGACCATGGCGGCTGCTCGCCGGCATAGGCTGGCGCGGGCGCGTGCTGGTCGTCCGGCTCGGGGTCGTGCTGGCCGCCATGAACGTGCTGTTCTACCTGGCGGTTGCGCGGCTGCCGTTGGCCACCGTGGCCGCCATCGAGTTTCTCGGCGTGGTGCTGCTGGCGACCGTGGGGGTCAGAACGCCACGCAACGCCGCGGCGCTTGCGCTCACCGTCTGCGGGGTGGCCGCGCTCGCCGACCTGCGCCTGGCCGGGCAGCCGCTCGGGTTCGCGTTCGCCTTCGGCAACTGCGCGCTGTTCGTGCTGTACGTGGTGGTCGGGCACCGGATCGCCAACACCGACGCCGGCACCGGCGCGATGAGCGGGATCGACCAGCTGGGCGCGGCCATGCTGGTCGCCGCGGTGGTTGTGACGCCTTTGGGGCTCGGCGGCGCCCTGGCGGCGTTCGCCCACCCGGTGCTCCTGCTGGCGGGCGTGGGCGTGGGGCTGTGCTCCTCGGTGATCCCCTACGTCACCGACCAACTGGCCATGGCCAGGCTGCCCCGCGCCACCTTCTCCCTGATGCTGGCGCTGTTGCCGATGCTGGGCACGATCATCGGCGCGATCGTGCTGGGCCAACTCCCCACCGGCCAGGATCTACTCGGAATCGCGCTGGTCGTCGTCGGCGTCGCACTCCACCAGATCCCAGCCGATGAAAGACTCCATCGTCATGCCACTGCTTGAGGAGATGCTGTGCAATACGCGCGGTTGGGTTCGTCCGGTCTGAAGGTCTCGCGGATCGCCCTTGGGATGATGAGCTACGGCTCCCAGACCGAACGCCGGTGGCATCTGCGCGAGGACGAGGCCGAGCCGATCGTGCGGCGGGCGGTGGAGGCCGGCGTGACCTTCTTCGATACCGCCGACACCTACTCCAACGGCCTGACCGAGGAGATCACCGGCCGGCTGCTCGCCAAGACGTTCGACCACCGCGACGACTACGTGCTGGCCACCAAGGTCTTCTTCCCAATGGGCCCAGGCCCCAACGACCGCGGTCTGTCCCGCAAGCACATCCTGGCCGCCATCGACGCCTCGCTGCGCCGGCTGGGGACCGACTACGTCGACCTCTACCAGATCCACCGCTGGGACGACGAGACCCCGATCGAAGAGACCATGCAGGCCCTTCACGACATCGTGCGGGCCGGCAAGGCACGCTACCTCGGCGCCTCCAGCATGTACGCCTGGCAGTTCGCCAAGGCGCAGCACACCGCTACGGTGGCCGGCTGGACCCGGTTCACCTCCATGCAGAACCACTACAACCTGGTCTACCGCGAGGAGGAGCGGGAGATGATCCCGCTCTGCCTCGACCAGGGCGTCGGCTGCATCCCCTGGAGCCCGCTGGCGCGGGGACTGCTCGCCGGCAACCGCGAGCGAGGAGGCACCCAGCGCACCGTCCGGGCCGGCACCGACCCCCTCGCCGACGAGCTGTACAACGACGACGACTTCGACGTCGTGGACGTGGTCCGCGCGGTCGCCGCCGAGCGCGCCCTGCCGCCAGCGCAGATTGCGCTTGCCTGGCTGCTCGGCAAG
>DASSEC010000042.1:0-2251 GCA_035696685.1 Candidatus Limnocylindria bacterium
CCATCCGATCTGGCGGCACGCCGGGAGGCCGGGGAGGCGCACCCTCCAATGCGTCGAGGACCATGGCCGCGCCCCGGTCGCCGATGGCATGGATGGCCAGGCCGATGCGCGCGCCCCGCGCCGCGATTGCGATCTCCGCCAGCTCATCGCCGGTCAGTCGCGCGATGCCGACGTCGCCGGGCGCTCCGCAGGCATATGGCTCGAACAGCGCCGCGGTGCGCGACCCCAGCGCCCCGTCGACGAAGACCTTGGCCCAGCCGATCTCCACGGTCTCCCGACCAGCCACCGGGTCGCCGGTGCGCAGGCCGCGCTCCGCGGCCGCTCCGATGGCGGCCGCCGGCAGGTTGGCCCACAGCCGCAGCCGCCCGTCGATGGCGGAGCTCTCGAGAAGGACGGCCGCGCGCTCACCCAGCGCGGCGTATGGCCCGCTGCCGCCGTCAGCCGTCGCGTCTCCGGCATCAACCGCCGCGGTCACGCCGAATGATGCGAGCTCCGCCACCGTCTCGTGCAGTGCAACCTCGAGATCGGGACCCGCCAGCCCGCCCGCGACCGAATCGAGCAGGTCGACCGCGCGCTCGCGCAGGATGCCGTTCGGAACGCCATTGACGTCCCGCGCTACCCGGCCGCCAGCGGGGTCGACGGTCGTGGCATCGACCCCCGCCAGCGCCAGCGCTGCCGGCGATGCCCAGCCCGAATGGCCGTCGTGGCTGTAGACCAGGGCCGGGCGATGGCCGATCGCGCCATCCAATCGGCCAAGGTCCGTGGCGGTCAGCGTGCGGTCGTGCCAGCCGCGGCCACGCAGCCAGCCGTCTGCTGGCAGGGCGGCGGAGGCGGCTCGCATGGCATCCAGCAATGCGTTCGGCGTGCGCGCCTCGTCAAGGCGCACCTCGCGTCGGGCGCGGGCCATGCCGACCAGGTGAAGGTGGAAGTCGCAAAGTCCGGGCACGATGGCCGTGTCACCGAAGTCGCGCACCTCGGCGGCGCGGGCCGCCGCGTTCAGCACCTCCTGGCGGCGACCCGCGGCGACCACGCACCCATCAGCCAGGCCCACGGCCTCCACGGTCTCGATGCCGTCCGGCGTGGCACTGAGCACGACCTCGCCAATGAGTACCGTGGTGGCGCGCGACGGAATCATCGGTCCGGCGGTCAGGCGTCCGGGGAGATGCGAGGCGTACGTGCGAAGTTGCTGGTAGCCGGCCCGAACGCGATGCGAAGCAGCGCCGCCGGCACGATCAGCAGCCAGTGCGACAGGAAGAGCGCCCCGCGACTCGCCCGTCCCAGCAGCGGCAGCAGTGGCTCGCCGCGCGCGGCCAGGCCGGCGAGCCCCAACAGGTAGGTGCCCAGCCCATAGCCCACGAACAGGGTGACGGGCACCGTCCAGTCGGCCGGCTCGGGCAGCGGAATGCTCAGCAGGCTGGCGACGATGGATGCGACGAACACCGGCGGGATAAGGAACTCGCCGATGAAGAGGATGAAGTCCAGGCGGCGACCCCATGGCAGCCGGCTGTTGGCGACCAGCCCCGGCCCGTGCTCGATCAGCCGTCGCAGGCTGCCTTCCGCCCAGCGCATCCGCTGTCGCCACAGCGCGCCGAGCTGCTCGACAGCCTGCTCCTGCACCCCGACCTCCGGCGCCAGCGTGACTCGCTCCCCTACCGCCGTGAGGCGCGTCGACAGGTCCAGGTCCTCGGTGAGGGCGCGTTCGGACCACCCACCCGCACGCTCGAGCGCCTCGCGCCGGACGAACATGCCGTTTCCCCGCAGCTCCGCGGTGCCATCCGTCGACCAGCGGCCGCACTGGCTGGCCATGTCCATCAGCTGCTCCTCGTCCTGGGCAGCCGGCAGCCAGCCTCGCCGCCGATTGATTGCCCGCCGCTGGACCTGCAGCGCGGCTGCCCCCGGATCGCGCCGCCAGGCTCGGACCGCTGCACGCAGGAACCCGGGCGATACGCGCGAGTCGGCGTCGAGCACGGCGATCACCTCGCCCCGCACCTCTGAGGCCGCCCACGCCAATGTCGCGCCCTTCGTGGCCGCGCCGCTGCCCGGCTCACGACGCAGGACCCGAGCTGCGGGATTCGCCGCGCGGACGGCGTCCGCGGTGCCATCGGTGCTGCCGTCGTCTATGACCAGGAACTCGAATGCGGATCGGGAAGCAGACCCGTAGTCCTGCGCCCCGAGGTCACGCGCCAGCGCGCCGATCACGCTCGCCTCGTTGGCCGCCGGCACCACGACGCTGAGCAAGGGCTCCTCGGGC
>DASSEC010000043.1:0-6530 GCA_035696685.1 Candidatus Limnocylindria bacterium
GCCGTCCACCGTCCGCACGCGGCGTCCGCCGGCCAGCGCCTGCAGCTCCAGCTCCAGGTCGGCGGTGGCGGCCGGGTCCAGCAGCTCGCGCAGCTCGTCCGCGCCCAGCAGCTCCGCCAGCAGCTCGCGGTCGAGCGACAGCGCCTGGGCGCGCCGCTCCGCCAGCGGCGCATCGCCCTCGTACAGGTAGGTGCTGACGTAGTCGAACAGCAGCCCCGTGGCGAACGGCGAGGCCGATCGCGTCTCGACCGCGGCCACCCGGATGGCCCGTGAGCGGATGCCGCCCAGCACTTCCTTGAGGGCGGGCACGTCGAAGACGTCGGACAGGATCTCGCGGTAGGTCTCCAGGATGATCGGGAACGAGCCGTAGCGGCTGGCCACGGTCAGCAGGTCGGACGAGCGCTGGCGCTGCATCCACAGCGGCGTGCGCTGGCCCGGTCGTCGTCGCGGCAGCAGCAGGGCGCGCGCCGCGTTCTCGCGGAAGTGGGCCGCGAACAGCGCTGATCCGCCCAGTGCCGTCATCAGCACGTCGTCCACCTCGTCGGGGCCGAGCATGAACAGCTCCTCCCCGGGAGGCTCGGTCGCATCCGGCAGTCGCAGGGCAATGCCGTCATCGGTCCAGATGGTCTGCGCGGGCCTGCCCTCCTCGGCCAGCCGCGCTTCGACCGCCATGGCCCACGGGGCGTGGACGCGTCCGCCGAACGGCGACAGCAGGCACAGCCGCCAGTCGCCCAGCTCGTCGCGGAAGCGCTCCACGACCAGCTGCCGGTCGGTGGGCAGCGCTCCGGTCGTCTCGCGCTGCTCACCGAGGTACGCGACGAGGTTGCGCGCGGCCAGTGGGTCCAGCGCATGGTCGTCGCGGAGGCGGGCCTCGGCCGCCGCTGGCTTCATCGGCTCGAGCTCGCGGAGGAACGCGCCGATGGCCCGTCCCAGCTCGATGGGCCGGCCGATCCCGTCGCCCTTCCAGAACGGCATCTTGCCCGGCTCGCCGGGCGCGGGCGTGACGACCACGCGGTCCGCCTTGATCTCCTCGATCCGCCAGCTGGAGGCGCCCAGCAGGAAGACTTCGCCGACGCGCGACTCGTACACCATCTCCTCGTCCAGCTCGCCGACGCGTCGTCCCTTGCCGGCCTCGTCGCCGGCCAGGAAGACGCCGTACAGGCCGCGATCCGGGATGGTCCCACCCGACGTGATCGCGACCACCCGCGCGTCGTTGCGGCTGATGACCGTGTCGGCGGCGCGGTCCCACACCATCCGTGGTCGCAGCTCGGCGAACTCGTCCGAGGGGTATCGGCCCGAGAGCATGTCGAGCACTCCCTCCAGCTGCTCGCGCGAGAGATCGCGGAAGGGATGCGCGGCGGTCACCAGGGCGTGGAGCTCGGAGACCGGCCAGGCCCGGTCGGTGCAGATGGCGACGAGCTGCTGGGCCAGCACGTCGAGCGGGTTGCGCGGCACGCGGGTCTCCTCGATCGCACCGTCGAGCATGCGCCGCACCACCACCGCGGATTCGAGCAGGTCGCCGCGGAACTTGGGGAAGATCTTGCCGGTCGACGGCGCCCCGACCTGGTGCCCGGCCCGGCCAATCCGCTGCAGCCCCGCCGCGACGCTGGGCGGTGCCTCGATCTGGATGACGAGATCGATGGCGCCCATGTCAATCCCCAGCTCCAGGCTGCTGGTGGCGACCAGCGCCGGCAGCCGGCCGGCCTTCAGCGCCTCCTCGATCTCCAGCCGCTGCTCGCGCGCGACGCTGCCATGGTGAGCCCGAACGAGCTCCTCGCCCGCCAGCTCGTTCAGCCGCGCCGCCAGCCGTTCGGCCAGCCGGCGAGAGTTGACGAAGACCAAGGTGGACCGATGGGCCCGGATCAGCTCCAGCAATCGCGGATGGATGCTCGGCCAGATGGAACGGCGCGCCTCCGGTCCGGCGGCCGGACCCCCGCGCTGCTCCTCCAGCTCCAGCTCCTCGCCCATCCGGGTCATGTCCTCGACCGGGACCACCACCTCGAGCTTGAGCGTCTTGCGCTGACCAGCGTCGACGATCGCCACCTCTCGGCCAGGCCCCGTCCCGCCAAGGAAGGCGGCAATGGTCTCCAGCGGTCGCTGGGTCGCCGACAAACCGATGCGCTGTGGCGGCCGCTCCGTCAGCGCCGCCAGCCGCTCCAGGCTCAGCGCCAGGTGCGCGCCGCGCTTCGTGCCGGCGATGGCATGCACCTCATCGACGATCACGTGCTCGACGCCGCGGAGCGCCTCGCGGGCCTGGCTGGTCAGCATCAGGTACAGGCTCTCCGGCGTCGTGACCAGGATGTCCGGCGGATCCTTGACCAGCTGGCGGCGCGCTTCGGCGGGCGTATCACCCGTCCGCGAGCCGACTCGCACCTCGGGCAGCGTGACGCCCCCCCGCTCGGCCGTGCGTCGGATGCCGGCCAGCGGCGCGCGCAGGTTGCGCTCGACGTCGTAGGTCAGCGCCTTCAGTGGCGAGACGTACAGCACGCGCAGGCGCTCGTCGCGCGGGCGTGGCTCAGGCTCGCTGAACAGGCGGTCGAGCGTCCACAGGAAGGCGGCGAGCGTCTTGCCGCTGCCGGTGGGCGCGTGCAGCAGAACGTGGCCACCATCCGCGATGGCTGGCCAGCCCAGCGCCTGCGCGCGGGTGGGCTGCGCAAACGCCTCGCGGAACCAGGCGCGGGTGGGTTCGGAGAAGCGATCCAGGGGATCCGGGGAATCGGTCACGATCAGTCGGAGTGTATCGGCCTCATCCTGGCCTGCATTCCTGACAGATCCTGTCCTGAATCCGTAGCCCCCGGCGGCAGTAGCATTCGAGTCGATGTCCGACGGGCGCCCGATCCATTACGGCCGTGACGTGGCGACCACCGGCGAGTGGGCCGATCCGGGCGTCCTGGTAGGACTGGCCGTGGCGGCCGAGGCGGCCGGGTGGGACGGCTTCTTCGTCTGGGACATCCTGCTGCCGGAGGGCGACGAGACGACCCCGGTGGCCGACCCGTGGATCGCGCTCGCCGCCATCGCGGCGCGCACCGAGCGGATTCGGATTGGTGCGCTGGTCACGCCACTGCCGCGCCGGCAACCGTGGATGGTGGCCAAGCAGGTGGCGAGCCTGGACGTGCTGTCCGGCGGACGGGTGATCTTCGGCGCTGGCATCGGCTGGAAAACCGCGGAATTCGCACGCTTCGGCCGCGCGGCGGAGGCGTCGACGCGCGCCGAGATGCTGGAGGAGGCGCTCCAGGTGCTGGATGCCGCCTGGCGCGGGGACCGGGTGGCCTTCCACGGCACGCACTACACCGTCGATGACGTGATGCTGCGACCGGTGCCCGTCCAGCGTCCCGGACCGCCCGTCTGGCTGGCCGCCGGTTGGCCCCACCGCCGCCCCTTGCGACGCGCGGCCCACGGCGATGGTGTCTATCTGATGACCGACAACCAGGCCACCCACGAGCGGCTGACGCCGGACGACGTTCGCGAGGCGGTGGCGGCAATTCGGACGCTGCGGCAAGACCTGTCCGGGTTCGACGTGGCGGTGAACGTGGACACTGGCGAGCTCGCCGGGGCCGATGCCGCAGCGGCCGTGGCGGCGCTGGTCGATGCCGGCGCGACCTGGCTCGTCGAGCTCACTCCCGAAACGCTGGAGGAGCACCGGGCCCTGATCGCACGCGGACCGGTGCGTGCTGCTGAGCGCGCCATGCCCGTGGCTGGATAGTTGCGCAAGCAACTACACTGAGAAGGTATGGACGAACGCATTCGCCGCGCCCTGTCGCGCGGCCACACCATTGACCTCACCACCACCGGACGGCGGACGGGGCAGGCCCGCCGCATCGAGCTGGTCTTCCACGCCATCGACGGCCGGGTCTACATCAGCGGCATGCCCGGCTTCCCGCGCAGCTGGCTGGCCAACATCCGTGCCGACCCGCGGGTGACCTTCCACCTGAAGGGCGCCGTGCAGGCCGACCTGCCAGCCACGGCCCGCGAGGTGACTGAGCCAGCCGAGCGGCGCCGCATCATGGAGCAGGTCGCGCGCAACTGGCGCCGGACCGATGTGGACCGGATGATGGTCGCCAGCCCGTTGATCGAGGTGGTCCCGGACGAGCTGGCCGCCTCTGCCTGACAACGACGAGGCGCCGGCCGTGGCCGGCGCCTCGTGCTCCGGAGACCCGATCAACGTCGTCAATTGGTCGGGTCGCCGTCCCCGGCCTTGAACAGGCCGATGGCGCCATGGGCCACGTAGTTGAAGGCGTGGGTCACGAACGGATAGAGCCCGTCCTCGTCGAAGTGGAACTCGACGATGGCGCCCTGTGCAGGCGACAGGTCCACGGCCTGCGATCCCCAATTGCCGTCGTTCCCCCGCGCCAGGTGAATCCCCTCCTCGGTGACGCTGTCGAAGATCGTCCCGACGACGTGGAAGGAGCTGTCCTCACTCGGCCCGGCATCGAGGACGAAGACCCGCACGTTCTGGCCGGTCTTGACCGGGATCGGGTTGTCCTTGTACTGGGTGGCGACGCCGTTGAAGACCACGAAGTCCGGGTTCGGGACCGTGGCATTGGCCTTGGTCAGGTTGCCCGTCTGGCCCTGCGGCCCGAGGTACCACTCGCTCTGGATCACGAAGAACTCCTGGTCCACCTTCGGCAGGCCTTCGCGCGGCTCGACGATGATCATTCCGTACATGCCGTTGAGCATGTGGCTCAGGGCCCCGGCCGTGCCGCAGTGGTACATGAACACGCCGGCGTACTGGGCCTTGAACTCGTAGAGCTTTTCTTCGCCCGGGTTGATGTCGGCCATCTCGTCGTTCCAGGCCACCAGCGAGGCGTGGAAGTCGACCGAGTGCGGCATCACGTTCGTCTTCGGGTTATGAAAGTGGATCTTCACCGTATCCCCCACTTTGACCCGCAGGACCGGGCCCGGAACCGTGCCCGCGTCCGGGGTGAGCCCGAAGGCGTAGACGGACTGCACGAAGCCCTTGGCGACGGTCATCTTCTGCTCGACCACGTACAGGTCGATGTCGTGCACGGTCCCCGTCGCCAGCGATGGCGCCTTCGGATCGCGCAGGACGTACTCGGGAGCCGCGGGATCTTCCGCCACCGATGCAACGGCGGCCGGGGACTCCATGCGCGCCATGTCATGCGAGGCGGAAGCCGAGGGCTCCGCCGCGGCGGCCGTGCCATTCGACACCGGCGAGACGCGGGCGAGGATCAGTGACAGGAGCAGGACGGACGCGATGGAACTGACGACGACAATCAGTCGGGCCACGGTGAAAACGCCTCCCTTTGGCGGGCATGCAGGTACTCGCCACACTCTCGACGGTGCGCGCGCCAGGGACCGGTGCCGAATGTCACGCGGCCCCCGTGCTAAAAGGCAAGACTCGGTCGGGACGCTCAGGCCCTGGCTGCACGGCCTCCGGGAGAGCCACCGAGCTTGCGCATCATCGTCGCCCAGCCGCGACCGACCAGGTTGCGGTAACGAACGACGAGGGGCCGCGGGTCATCGCGATCAAATACCGCGAAGACGTGCGGTCGCCGATACGGCTCGGTGAACGCGCCGATGCGCGTTGGATGGCGAACCAACTGAGGCAGCGCGTAGGCGATGTCCTTCGTCCCGTCGATCCAGTGGATGCCCTGCGGCGAGTCTGCGGCGCTGGGCGCCTCGTCGAACAGGTGATGGCGATAGGCCATGAGCGGGAAGTTGAGGCCGCAGCGCAGCATGAGCAGCGAAGAGAGGTTGAAGCGGCCGTTGACCTCCATCAGCTTGTAGGTGCCGTCCCGGGCGTCGAGCTTGAACTCCGTGCAGGAGAATCCCTCGTAGCCGAGCGCGTCGAGCAGGCGCCGGGCGGGCCCCAGCACCTCCGGAATGTCCCGGCTGACCACGACCGAGGGAGGTCCGAAGCTTGGCGGCGTCAGCCGCACCTTGGCGGCAGTGAACTCCACCGGCGGCGACCCGGGCACCCGGTACGCGATGTAGTTGACCCCGGAACGGTCATCGCCGGGGATCAGCTCCTGGAGCATGATCTCGAGCCCCACACCCGCCGCCTCGCGATAAGCGGCCGCCAGCTCGTCCATCCCGGTGACCCTGACCATCTTGCGGCCGAACAGGTCCTGGTAGCGGTGGCTCTGGCTCGGCTTGGCCAGGCACGGGAATGGGAAGCGATCGCGGTGCCGCTCGAGATCCTCCTCCGAGGCCACCAGCATGGTCCGCGGGGCGGGCACACCGATCTCATCGGCGAGGGCGTAGGTGTGCTCCTTCATGATGATGCGGTTCGCCTGGGCCTCGGCGGGCGCGGCCACGCGGTACCACCGGCTCAGCCGATCGCGGTGGCGGGCCACGGCGAGCAACGTCTCGTCGCTGGCGGGGAGCAGAGGACTGCCCTCGACGCTCGGGCCCAGCCGCTCCAGCGCCGCGATGAACCCCGGCTCGTCGTCGCCGGGATGCGGCACGCGAATCGAGCGCGTGACGAAGCGCGAAGCCTGCGCGATGTCGTCGTCGCGGTAGCGCATCAGCACCACCGGGATCGCCGCCGATCCGAGGGAACGCGCCAC
>DASSEC010000044.1:0-3222 GCA_035696685.1 Candidatus Limnocylindria bacterium
AGCGCTGACGTCACGGCCAGTGACACGACGGCGAACAGGCCGACCTCGAGCCCGCCGTCGAGAGCGTTGCGCAACGCACCGAGCAGCGCGATCGAACCGAGCATCACCAGCAGCCACGTCACTCCACGCCAGTACGCTCCAGTTTTGGCGCGGGGCGGTCGCCGCCACGCGCGGAGGTACACGCGCTGCAGCGCGGTCGTGAACGAGGTCGCGAAGAAGATCGTGAGCACCAGACCGAGCACGCCGGTGGCCTTCCGAACGTCGTCCGAGGACGCGAAGGCTTCTCTGGCAAGGGTGAGCGCGTCTCCCCGAATGCCGAGGCGGGCCGTGACGCTGGTGATGATCGAGGCACGGATGCGTTCGGGCATGAAGGCGGCGACGACGATCACCAGCGGGAAGAACGAGACGAATGCCTTCCCGGCGAGCGCGACGCTGCGATCGACGAACTCGATCTCCAGCATGCGCTCCCACACCCGCCACAGCAGCAGCCGTTCCAACCAAGTCCGCAGCACGGCGATGGGACTGCGCACCTCGGTGATCATGTGCGCCTCGTGACCTTCGTTTGGTTTCCTTCGATCCCGGCGGTGGCGGCTGAGCCGGCGGGGACACCAAGGCTCATCCAACTTGAACCCTCGGCCATCCTGGATGAGGACACATCACCCAGATCAGGTGAGTTCCGATGAGATCTGCCGGCTTCGAGCCGTGCGCCGTCGCCGGCGCCACTCGCCGGACCCAGACCGACCACCCAGGTGTGATGACTCCACCGCCGACCTGGCCGTTTGACCGTAGAGGCCCGATGGCAGGAATCGCGGCTGGCGTGGGGCGGCGCCTTCGGGCGCCCCGACGTCGCCGGCATCGGCCTACAGGTCGCATATGCTAATTTTCTTACTATGACGGTGGCGGAGCTTCCTTTCGACCTCGTGCAGGCGAAGCTCGGCGCACCGTCGACCCGCCCCGGCACCGTGGCCAAGACGGACGTGATCGAACGGTTGCGCGCGTCGCGGCTGCCCTTCGCGACCGTGATCGCGCCCGCCGGGTACGGCAAGACGACGCTGCTGGCAGGGTGGGCCGAGGCGGATCCGCGTCCCTTCGCTTGGGTCGCCCTGGACGGGCGAGACGACGACGACGTCCTGTTCCTCCGCTACATCGCCGCCGCGATGCACCGCGTCGAGCCGCTAGCGCCCGAGGTGTTCGCCGCCCTGGCCGGCCCAGGCGCATCGATCTGGCCGACGGGCATCCCGCGCGTCGGGAGCGCGCTGGCGACGCTCCAGCGTCCGATAGTGCTGGTACTCGACGACCTGCACGCCGTCGAGAACCCGTCCTGCCTGGAGGTGCTGGCCGCGTTGTGCGACTACGTCCCGTCAGGGTCGCAGCTCGTGATCGCGAGCCGGGAGGCGCCGGCCCTGCCCCTGGCCCGCTGGCGGACCCAGGGGTGGCTGCACGAGATCGGCGTGGCCGACCTGCGGCTCGACGAGCAGGAGGGGCAGGTGCTGTTGCGCGGCGCGGGTGTCGAGCTGGACGCGGCCCAGGTCGCCGACCTGACCGGGCGGACCGAAGGCTGGCCGGCTGGCCTGTACCTGGCCGCGCTGTCGCTGCAGGCCGGCGCGCCAGGCCCGGCGCGCGCCGAGACCTTCACCGGCGACGACCGGTTGGTGGCCGAGTACTTCCGCTTCGAGCTGCTGTCCCGCCTGCCCGAGGTCGAGGCTCGGTTCCTCACGCGTACTTCGGTGCTGGAGCGGATGTGCGGCGGTCTCTGCGACGCCGTGCTCCAGACCACCAGGTCCGCGTCCACCCTTGAGTCGCTGGAGCGCTCCAACCGCTTCGTGGTGCCACTCGACCGTCGGGGCAAGTGGTACCGCTACCACCACCTGTTCGGCCAGCTGCTGCGCAACGAGCTCGAGCGCAGCGACCCCGAGGCGGTGGCGGTGCTCAATCGCCGCGCGATGGCCTGGTGTACGGCCAACGACATGGAGGAGGAGGCGGTCGGCTACGGCCATGCCGCGGGCGAGACCGCTACCGTGGCCGGCCTGGTCGACCGGCTGGCCTTGCCGCTGTATTACGACGGGCGCATGGCGACCCTGGAGGAGTGGCTTGGCTGGTTCGACCACGATGAGCTGGTGCGGTACCCCGCCCTCGCGGTCTACGGCGCCTGGATTCGCGCGTTGACCGGGCGGCCGGCCGAGGCCCAACGGTGGCTGTCGCTTGCCGAGGGCGCCACCTCGACCATCCCGCTGTCGGACGGCAGCGCCACGATCGCCCCCTGGGTCGCCAACCTGCGGGCGTGCATGATGGTGGACGGTGTCGAGCGTGCGCTGGCAGACGCGAATCTGGCGCTTGAGCAGTTCCCCCCTGGGAGCGGCTGGCGGCCGAGCGCACTGGTCATTCGTGGTGTCGCTCATGCGCTGCTCGGGGCCACCGACCGGGCGAGGGCCGACCTGGCCGCGGCCGTCGACACGGGGCTGGCCAGCGGCGCCGTTGAGGACGCCTTCGTCGCGGCGGCAGAGCTGGCGCTCCTCGCCATGCAGCAGGGTCTGTGGGACGAAGCCCGACGGCACGCACGACAGGCCCAGACGCTGGTCGAGAAGACCGGTCTTGGCGACTACGGGACGAGCGCCATCGCCCATGTTGCGGTGGCACGCGTCGCCCTCCACGAAGGACGGCACGCGGATGCTCGCGGGGTACTGGCGCGGGTCCACCGCCTGCGGCCGCTGCTCGACCACGGCCTCCCCTGGCTCACCATCCGTGTCGGGGTCGAGCTCACCCGCGCCCATCTCGCACTGGGCGAGGCTGCCGCCGCCCGCACGGTCTTGACCGAGACCGAACGGGTGCTCGAGCGTCGCCCAGACGTCGGCTCCCTCGCCCAGGAGGTACAGGAGCTGGGTGAGCGTGTGGCGGCGACGTCGGGCCCGGCCGACGCCTGGGCGATGAGCCTGACGGCCGCCGAACTCCGGCTGCTTCCGTATCTCGCCACTCATCTCACGTTCGTGGAGATCGGCCAGCGACTGTACCTCTCCCAGAACACGGTCAAGACCGAGGCGACCTCGATCTACCGCAAACTCAGTGCTGCCTCACGCAGCACGGCGATCGAGCGCGCCGTCCAGGTCGGGCTCCTGGAGAGCACCATCTACCCACCGCAGCCGCGTCACCTCAAGGCATGAGACACGGACAAAGGCGCTCGCCTCCTTCCCGTTCCTCGACCTGGGCCAGCTGGTTCACCCGGTC
>DASSEC010000045.1:0-3682 GCA_035696685.1 Candidatus Limnocylindria bacterium
CGAGCTGGAACGCTGGGGCGGCGCACATCTTCGGATATCCTGCAGCCGAGATGATCGGCGAGTCGATTTACAAGCTGATCCCGGCGGAACACCACGACCAGGAACGGGAGGTACTGGAGCAGCTCAGGCAAGGGTACGCCGTCAGGTTCTCCGAAGCCGAGCGGATCCGGAAGGACGGCACGCGAATCTGGATCTCGCTCAGCGTGTCGCCCGTGAGGGACGCGAGCGGACTGATCACCGGTGCGGCCTCCATCAAGCGCGACATCACGGAGTGGAAAGTCCTGGGCCAGCGCCTGCAGGACACCCAGCGCCTCCAGGCCGTCGGCCAGCTTGCGGGCGGGATCGCCCACGAGGCGAACAATCAGATGTCGGTCGTGCTGGGATGCGCGCACTTTCTGCTGCGTCGATCGGACCTCCCCCAACCGGTCCGGTCGGACATCGAACAGATTCGACTCGCCGCCGAGCGCACCGCGTCGATCACGCAACAGCTGCTCGCGTTCAGTCGGCGGCAGATGCTCGTGATGCGGAACATCGACCTGAGCGCCGTCGTGGAGGACATCAGTCCCATTCTTCGTCGCTCGCTGGCGGAAGACCAGGAGCTCGTCCTGCGTCTCGACGGCGACGAAGGGACCATCCGGGCGGATCCGGTGCAGCTGGACCAGGTTCTGCTCAACCTGACCCTCAATGCCCGGGACGCGATGCCGGGCGGCGGCCGGCTCACCATCGAGACGCAGGCGCTGGAAATCTTCGCGGGTGCCGAGCAGCCCGACCTCGCGCCGGGCCGATACGAACGCCTGCTCGTGAGCGACACCGGGCAGGGCATGGCGCGTGCCGTTCTCGACCATGTGTTCGAGCCCTTCTTCACGACCAAAGACGTCGGGAAGGGCTCGGGGCTGGGCCTCTCGGTCGTGCACGGCATCGTCAGCCAGCTGGGCGGTCACGTCCGGGTGGAAAGCGCCGTCGGGCGAGGAACCACGTTCGCACTGTATTTCCCGCTGGAGCCCCGCGCCGCCGTGACCGATGGGGCAGACCCCGGCGAGCCCCACACCGCCGCTCCAGGCGCCGTGGCGCTGGTGGTCGAGGACGACAGACTGGTCCGCGGGATGACCGGTCGGGCGCTGGCGGAGGCCGGGTACACTGTTCTCGATGCCGCCAACGGCCGCGTTGCTCTGGACTTGGTCAGAAGCCTGCCGGGGCGCCTCGATGTTGTGATCACCGACGTCGCGATGCCGGTCATGGGCGGGTACGCGCTGGCCCGCTGCCTTCGACAGGAGAGGCCGGGGCTGCCGATCGTGTTCATGACCGGTTATGGGGACGAAGCCAGTCGAGACCCGCTGACTATTTCACTCGGACCCCTGATGCAGAAGCCCTTCGATCCGGTGGCACTGCTGCGCGTCGTCGGCGGGCAAGTCCATCAGCAGATGTAGCGAGGCACCATCGGCGCGTCCCCATGACGTCCGCCCGATCACAGGGGGCCGCGGCTCGTCGACGCGCTCCAGCCCTACAGCAGCGTCCCCCGCAGCAGCACCAGGCCCACCGAGAAGTAGATCACCAGCCCCGTCACGTCCACCAGCGTCGCCACGAACGGCGCCGACGCGCTCGCCGGGTCGAACCCGAGCCGCCGGAGCACGAACGGCAGCATCGACCCCGCCAGACTGCCGAACGTCACCACGCCGATCAGCGCCGACCCGACCGTGAGCGCCACCAGCAGGTAGTGCGGCCCGTAGTTGTACCAGCCCAGCTTCTGCCACAGCAGGATCCGGCCCACCCCGATCGCTCCCAGGAACAGCCCCAGGCACAGTCCCGACGGCAGCTCACGGAGCGCCACCCGCCACCAGTCGCGGAGCCGCACCTCGCCCAGCGCCATCGCGCGGATGATCAGCGACGTCGCCTGCGACCCCGAGTTGCCGCCCGAGCTGATGATGAGCGGCACGAACAGCGCCAGCACCACCGCTCGCGCAATCTCGTGCTCGAAGTAGCCCATGGCCGTCGCCGTGAGCATCTCGCCGATGAACAGCGCCGCCAGCCATCCGGCCCGCTTCTGCAGCATGCGGCCCAGGCCGATCTCCATGTACGGCTCGTCCAGCGCCGCCATGCCGCCGAACTTCTGCACGTCCTCGGTGGTCTCGGCCACCAGGGCGTCGATCACGTCGTCCACCGTCACGATGCCGAGCACGCGGCCGCCGGCGTCGACCACCGGAACCGCGAGGAGATCGTACTTGGAGATCAGCCGAGCCACGTCCTCCCGGTCAGTCCTCGGCGAGACGGTGAGCACCTTGCGTGCGCTGGCCACCTCCACGACGTGCTTGTGCCGCTCGCTCAGCAGGAGCTCCCGGAGCGAGACCACGTGCCGGAGCGCGCCGCTCGCCGGGTCGACCACGTACAGCGCGTACACCGTTTCCTTGGCTCCACCGACGCGACGGATGAGCTGGAGCGCTTCCTCCACGGTCCAGCTCGTGGGGACGCTCAGGAATTCCGTGGTCATGATCCCGCCGGCGCTCTCGGGCGGATACTTGAGCAGCAGCCGCAAGGCGTCCTGCGCCTTGGGGTGGAGCGTGGGCAGCAGGCGTTCCCGCTCTTCCTCCGGCATCTCGCGGAACAGCTCAGCCTGCTGGTCGGACGACATCGCGGCGAGGAGCCGGCCGCAGGTGTGCGCGTCCATCACCCGCATGATCGCGAGCCGGTTATCGAGGTCCGGCTCGTCGAGCACCAGCACCGCGGTCTCGAAGGGCAGGGCGGACAGCACCCGGGCGGCGGCCTCGGGCGCCAGCGCCTTGAGCGCCTCCGCGATGTCGGCGGCCTGCATGCCGCCCACCACTTCGGCGAACTCCTCGGGATCGCCCGTCAACAGGTACAGGAGCTCCGGCGCGACGGTCATGAGCGGCTCGGACGGGATCGGGTGGTATGTCGGAAGGGTGTGAGGCTGGGCGGGAAGATCATCGGCCGCGATCGGATATGCCAGTGGAGCGGTGAGGGAAGTCACCCCGAGCGAATCGATGGGGGCATGCGCGAATGTATGGCCCCTTCGCTTCGCTCAGGGTGACTCAGCTCCGGTCAGCCGGTGGTTTCGAGCCCCGGCGCCCCGCGCCGCAACAGCCGGAACCCGCGGCCGCCCAGGATCACCGCACCGACCGCCGCGACGGGCAGCACCTGCACCGCCTGCAGCGCCAGTCCGCCGGCCATCGCCGTGGAGGCGGGCACGCCGGTGGGACGGAGCGCCATCAGCACGGCCCCCTGGAGCACGCCGACGTTGCCGGGCGTCAGTCGAAGCGCGCCGCCGAGGTTGGCAAGGAGCAGCGCGAGCATCGACGCGGACGGCGTCACCGGCACATGCATCGCCGCGATGGACCAATGGTAGGTGGCCCACTGGAGCGCCCAGCCGGCGACCGCGAAGCCGAGCGGCGCCACCAGGCGGCCTGGGGTCCAGCCTCGATCCGCACTGCCGCCGGGCAGACGGAGACGGATCCAGGGCAGCCGGGCGAGCACCGCGAGCGCCGCGCCGGCGAGCCCGATGCCGATCGCCAGCAGTCGCCACGCCGGGACGCCGCTCGCCACGACCGCGAACACCAGCAGTCCGACGCCGAGCGCCGCAGCCTCGACCAGCCGGCTCGCGACGATCGAGCGCGCGGCATCCGCCGGCGCCACCCCGTCTCTCGTCGCGATCAGGTGCAGCCGCGTGGCC
>DASSEC010000046.1:0-3528 GCA_035696685.1 Candidatus Limnocylindria bacterium
GCGGCGGTCATGGCCGCCGATCTGGCCGCCTCGCCGCACAGCGGGATCGACGTCCAGCTGTGCGGCGATGCGCACGTGCTGAACTTCGGTTTGTGGGCTACTCCGGAACGGCAGCTGTCCTTCGATCTGCGTGATTTCGACGAGACCCTGCGCGGCCCCTTCGAATGGGATGTCAAGCGCTACCTCGCCAGCCTCGTCGTGCTGGCCCGGGACAACGGCCTGCCCGACCGCGCCGCGCGGGCCGCGGTGCATGCCGCCTTGCGCGCCTACCGTGCGCGGATCGCGTCGTACGCGACCGCCGACGAGTTGACGATCTGGTACGACGTGGTCACGTCCGATCAGCTCCTCGACCTCTTTGAGCCCGAGGAGCGGGAGCGCGTCTCGGCGCGACTGGCCAAACGCGCGCGACGGCGCACGAGTGCCGGCGCGGCGCGCAAGCTGACCCGCGTCGTCGACGGGCACCTGCGAATCGTCGACGATCCGCCGATACGCGTGCGCCTTCCCGTGACGGTGGGCGGCGTCGACGCCACCGAGCTGGCCGCCCAGACGATGCAGGCCCATCACGACAGCCTGCCCTATGAGCGCCGCTACCTGCTCGACCGGTTCACGCTCGTCGACGTGGTGCGCCAGGTCGTCGGGGTCGGCAGCGTGGGCATGCAGGTGTACTTGGTGCTGCTGGAGGGGCGCAACCGAGCCGATCCGCTGTTCCTGCAGATCAAGCAGGCCGGGCCGTCGGTCTACGAGCAGTTCCTCGGCGCCAGCCCGCATCCGAGTCACGGGCAGCGGGTGATCAGCGGCAAGCGGGTGATCCAGGCCGCCAGTGACATCTTCCTTGGTTGGACCAGCGTGCAGGGCTTCGACTTCTACGTCCGCCAGTTCCGCGACATGAAGGTCATTCCGGACAGCGCACGCATCGCGCCCCACCTGGGGCCGTTTGCCGAGCAGTGCGCGTACGTCCTCGCCCGCGCACACGCGCGCACCGGGGACGCGATGGCGATCGCCAGCTATGTCGGTAAGGGTCGGCGCTTCGATGAGGGGATGGCCGCTTTCGCCGTCGCGTACGCCGATCAGACCGTGCGTGATCATCGACAGCTCGTGGCCGCCATCGAGTCTGGCGAGGTGGCCACGCAGCCGGGCTGACAGCCCGTCAGAGTCTGACCGCCTTGCCGATCAGGACGCCGATCACCATCGTCGCGGCCCCGAGCAGCACGTTGCGGCGCATCAGCCGAATGGCCGGCAGATCCGTCAACCAGGCCGCGAACCACCCGGTCAAGCCGAGTGCGACCAGCACGATCAGGAACGTGATCGACATCCGCTCGCCGAGCGGCAGCAGATACATCGCAGCTAGTGGCAGAAGCGCGCCGACCCCGTAGGACAGGCCGGCGGTCACGGCTGCCGGCAACGCGCCGCTTGTTGGCCCCAGCGCGTCCAGCCGCAGCTCGGCGTCGGTGTGGGCAGCAACCGGATCACGATCGGTCAGCGCTCGCGCGACCTGCTGAGCGAGCTGCGCATCCAGACCCTTCGCCTCGTAGATCTCGGCGAGCTCGGCGAGCTCACCCTCTGGATCGGCCAGGATGCTGGCCCGCTCGGCCTCGATCAGGGCGCGGTTCATCTCCCACTCGGTGCCCACCTCGGTGTAGCGCGCCCCGCCGCCGCCAGACCACCGGCCAGGGTCACCGAGGTGCCGGCGAACAGCAACGTGCCACGGCTCGCACCACCAGTGGCGAATCCCTCGGCAATCCCGGCCGCGGCCACGATCCCGTCATTGACCTCCAGGATCGATTCACGCGCGCGCCCCCGCCAGGCCTCGAACAGCGCCGCGTCGGGTCGAGACCACTTCACGGCGTCATCCTAGCGCGACGGCCTTGGCGAGGACGTGGTGCGCCGCCAGGGACTCGAACCCCGAACCGTTGCCTTAAGAGTGCTGGAAGGGCGCTCCCTGGGCCTGCGGCGATAGGTCGGCACGTCGGCTGGCCTGTGTGCCTACTTACCCTGGATCCTCCGTGGCGCCGGCTGACGCTGGTGTGAACCGCCCGCTGCGCGGGATTGGGTGTGGGGCCGCGGTCAGCCTGTGGATGGGTGATCGGTGCCGAGCTGCAGGGGTGGCGGCGGCATCGAGGACGAGGTGAGGTGGGCCGGTCGGGCAGGCTGGCGCGCAGCCTGTTGGCCGTGGGAAGAGGGTTGGTGGCGCTGAAGGATCAGGTGGGCAGCGGGATTGCCCGTAGGCGGGCCAGCGCGGTCAGGAACTGGGTGGCCCACGGCCAGTCGGTCGGCAGGTGCAGCAGGCGCCGGCGGGCCGAGCGGGTCAGTCGGCCGGGTAGGTGTAGCAAGCGGCGTCGCCGGGTCTTGGTCATCAGGTCGGCGCTGCCGAGCCCGATGGTGGCGACCCAGCGCAGCAGGTTGTGGGCCAGGGTGGCGATCACCAGCCAGGCCGCGTTGGCCAGGAACACTCCGGAGGGGCAGTGGCGTAGCCCGGCGCCGTCTTTGAGGTCGCGGATGGCCAGCTCGCAGACGGCGTGGCGGCGGTGGTCGGCGTCCAGGTCGACCGCGCTGCCGGCGCGGTCGGTGACGAAGGCGTGGTAGCGCCAGTCCGGCCACAGGGTGGCCTGGGGCCGGTCAGGCGGGTGCGGCGCACGATCAGCCGGTCGCCGCCGAGGGTGGTCTCGGCGACCTGGGCGACACCGCCCTCGGGGTAGTCGATGTCGGTCCAGGCATCCTCGCCGATGGCGGCGATGGCTGCGGTGACGGTGCTGGTCTGGCGCACCGTGATCGAGAAGTGGATGTCGTGGCGGCGGCAGGCCGCCAGCACCTTGGCTGACCAGAAGCCAGCGTCGGCCCGCAGCGTCAACTGGCCGGTGGCGCCGGCGCGGCGGACCCGCCCGGCTAGCTCGTTGACGAACCGCGCCGCGCCGCGGCCGGAGGCGGCCCGGCCGGTGCGCTGGCGGGCGTGGAGCACCTCGCCGGTGTCAGCCCGGGTGGCCAGCAGCGGGTGGTAGCCAAGCACCCGGGTGTAGCCGGAGGCGGCGCCGCCCTTGTGGTGGCCGTGGACCTCGCAGATGGTGGAGTCCAGATCGATGGTCATGGGCCCATCGCCGGGCCGGCACCGGCCGCCCACGCCCGGCCCATGATGGTCTCGGCCACGCGGTCGAGCTGGCGGACGTGGCCGAAGGTGAAGCTGCGCAGGAACGTCCCCAGCGTGCTGGGCGCCATCACGCGGTGGCCGAGCACCGCCGCGGTGGACCCGGTACGCAGCAGCTCGGCGTCATCGATGCAGTCGGCTCCCGCGATGATCGCGTGCATCAGGGTCAGCACCTTGCGGCCCGGCTGGTGGGCACCAGGACGCTCGCCGAGGTTAACCAGCCGATCGACAGCTGCCTCGATCCCGAGGCGCTCAGCCAGCGTGGCGGGCAGCAGCAGCCCGGCGTTGGCGACCGCGTGGTCGTCATCGAACGCCGCAACAAGCCCAGCAGGGCTGTGGGAGGATGGCATCGAGAAAGTGCCCTCCTGGTCGGGATGGATGGACGTCTG
>DASSEC010000047.1:0-3143 GCA_035696685.1 Candidatus Limnocylindria bacterium
CGTCCCCGGAGCGCCTGCGAGAGGCCGTCGCCGCGCGCCTGCCGCGATACCTCTCCGAGCTGGAGGCGCTGGTCAACATCGACTGCGGCTCGTACACGCCGGCGGGCGTCAACCGCGTGGCCGAGGTCGTGGCGGGCTCGCTGGCGGAGCTTGGCGCTGAGGTCGAGCGCCTCCCCCATGCCCCCGGAGAAGGCGAGCCGCAACTCGGCGACCTGGTCATCGGCCGCCTCGTCGGGGAGGGTCCACGGGTGTTGCTCATCGGCCACATGGACACCGTCTTCGACCCGGGCACGGCAACGCAGCGGCCCTACCGCGTGGAAGGCGAGCGCGCGAAGGGTCCCGGCACCAGCGACATGAAGGGTGGCCTGCTGGGCGGCCTGCACGCCCTTGCGGCACTGCACGCCGTCGGCGACCGCCCGAACGTCACGTTCCTGGCGAACCCGGACGAGGAGATCGGCTCCATCTTCAGCGGACCCCACATCCGCCGCTTGGCCGCCGACCACGATGCCGCGCTGGCCATGGAGTGCGCGCGGGCCAACGGCGACATCGTCAGCGCACGCAAGGGGATCGCCGATCTCGAGATCACCTTCCGCGGTCGGGCCGCTCATGCCGGGGTGGAGCCGGAGAAGGGACGCTCGGCGATCCTGGCGGCCGGGCGCCAGGTGGTCGCGCTGCACGAGCTCAATGGACGCTGGCCCAGCGTGACGGTCAATGCGGGTGTCATCGCCGGCGGCACGCGGCCCAACGTCGTGGCGGAGCGCTGCACGGTCCAGCTGGACCTGCGAGCCGCCACTCTCGCCGAGTTCGAGGGAGCCTACGCCGAGGTCGAGCGGCTCATTGCGCAGCCTGCCGTGCCCGACGTGGCCGGCGACCTGCGACGCCTGGCGCACCACCCACCCATGGAGCGCACGCCAGCCAACGGCCGGTTGGCAAAGCTGGCCATCGCCATCGCTGCCGAGCTCGGCTTCGAGCTGCGGGACACCGCCACCGGCGGCGCCGGTGACGCGAACATCACCTCGAACGCCGGCCTCCCGTCGCTCGATGGCCTGGGGCCGATCGGGGGCGATGACCACTCGGCGGACGAGTGGCTCGACCTGTCCAGCGTGGTGCCGCGGACAACCCTGCTGGCCGCACTCATCGCCCGCGCCGGCGAAGCGCTGTGACGGCGGATGCGGCGGGGTCACGGAATCCGCAGGATCGGGAGCCGCGTGTAGAATCGTGCCTCCGTGAGCGACGACTTCCGCCACCGCACGCGCATCGAGGTGCGGTTCCGTGACATCGACTCCTTTGGGCACGTGAACAACGCCGTCATCGCCAGCTACGTGGAGCAGGCGCGCGTGCGCTACCTGCGCGACGTGGTGGGCGTCGATCCCATCGGCAAGATGCCGCTGATCCTGGGCATGCTCAAGATCGACTATTTGTCCCCCGTCTTCATCGAAGATGACGTGCAGGTCGGTTCGCGCGTCGACTGGATCGGCAACACCAGCATCGCCATGAGCCATCTGCTGACGGCGGCGGATCGTGAGCTGGCACGCTCGTCATCGATCCTGGTCGCGTACGACTACCAGCAGGCTCGGCCGATGCCGGTCCCCGCCGATTGGCGCGCGGTCTTCGCGGCGCATGAGGGCCGATCCCTGGAGCGGCCGAAGGCCGATGCATGACCGATAGCCGGCAGTTCGACCTGCTCATCCTGGGCGGCGGCATGAGCTATGTCGGCGCCATCCGGGCGTCCCAGCTGGGCCTGAAGGTGGGCCTGGTGGAGCGCGACAAGCTCGGCGGCACGTGCCTGAACCGCGGCTGCATCCCGTCCAAGGCGCTGCTCGAGACCGCCGACCTGCTGCATCGGGTGGTCGAGCAGGGCGGCGAGTTCGGGCTTGCCGGGCACGAGGGCATCAGCCTCGACTACCCGGCCCTGGCCGCTCGCCGCGACTCCGTGGTCGACAAGCACGTCAAGGGCGTCGAGTTCCTGCTGAAGAAGAACGGCGTGACCGTGATCCGGGGCAACGGGACGCTGACCGGGCCGACCAGCGTCCACGTCTCGGGCGGTGAGTCAGGCGAGCTGGACGTGAGCGGCACCGACCTGATGCTCGCCACCGGCTCGGCGCCCCGCAGCCTCCCCGGGTTGGACATCGACGGTGAGCGGATCATCACCTCGGACGAGGCACTGACCCGCGGCGACGTTCCCGGGCGGGTCACGATCGTGGGAGCTGGCGCCATCGGCGTGGAGTGGGCCAGCCTCTACCGCGACTTCGGGTCCGAGGTGATCCTGGTCGAGTTCCTGGACCGCGTCGTCCCGCTGGAGGACGCGGACGTCAGCAAGGAGCTCAATCGCGTCTTTCGCAGGCGCGGCATCACCATGCACGTCGCCTCGACCATCGATCCGGAGACCATCCAGCGCGCCGACGACGGCCTGCGATTCACCATCGCCGCTCGCGAAGGCGACAAGCGCACCGAAGTCGAGACGGACCTGATCCTGGTGGCGGTCGGGCGCAAGCCGCTCACCGATGGCATCGGCCTGGAGAGCATCGCGGGCGTCGAGCTGGAGCGCGGCTATGTCAAGGTTGACGGGCATATGCGCACCGGCGCCGAGCACCTGTACGCCATCGGCGACATCGTCCCGGGCTTTGCGCTGGCCCACGTGGCCGCCCACGAATCGATCGTGGCGGTGGAGACGATGGCCGGCCACCACCCGGAGCCGGTGGACATGAGCCTGATGCCACGGGTGACGTTCTGCCGGCCGCAGATCGCCAGCGTGGGCATGACGGAGGCGGAGGCCCGTGACGCCGGGCATGAGGTCAAGACCGGCTCGTTCCCGTTCCGGGCGCTGGGCAAGGCCACCATCGTCGGCGAGATCGACGGCTTCGCCAAGCTCGTGGCGGATGCCGGCACGGGCGTCCTGCTGGGCGCGCACATCATCGGCCCGCATGCCGGCGACCTGCTGGCCGAGCCCACCCTGGCACGGCTGGTGGAAGGCACGGCCGCCGAGATCGGGATGAGCGTCCACGCCCATCCCACCCTCACCGAAGTCCTGGCCGAGGCCGCCTGGGCGGTGGACGGCGAAGCGATCCACGTCTGATGATGAGCTCCGCAGGAGGGTAAGCGAGCAGTGGCCCAAACCGACGTCCAACCGCGGCACTCCCAGC
>DASSEC010000048.1:0-8939 GCA_035696685.1 Candidatus Limnocylindria bacterium
GGGCGCGCTGATAGGGCCGTTCCTTGCCCGCTCGATCGTTGGGCTCACCGACCGTGGCCTGCTGCTGGGGATTGCCGCGTCGTTCGGCACGTTTGCCATCGGCTACTCGCTGATGCCGCTGTCGCCGTTCCTGCTGCTGGCAGCCGTGTTCGTGTTCATCGCGCACCTTGGCGGTGGCGCGCAGTGGACCCTCTCGTCATACGGCCTGCAGCGCGCCTCGCCGGACGCCATCCGCGGTCGCGTGTTCAGCCTCGATTACGGCCTGGTGACGATCACGATTGCATGCTCGACGTTGATCGCGGGGCTGCTGGCGGAGCGCCTGGCCCCGGCCGCCACGGTCTGGACCATGGTGGCGTTGGCCGCGATCGCCGCGTGCGCCTGGCTCAGCATCGCTCGCCCCATCCTCCGCCGCCGCTAGGGCAGGCCGACGACCGGGCGCATGCCCATCGCCTGGGCCGCGCCCAGATGGCGGAGCACGGCCGCCTCGAGGTTGTGGAGCGCGGCTTGCCACAACGGCGCCAAACCAGCGAGCGAGCCGGGGAGGAGCCCGCCCGCCGTCATCGACGACAGGCGGTGAGGTGAGGGGAGGAGCCGGAGCAGCCCGTCCGCTGCCATCCAGGCCACGTAGTGCGGCGCGCTGCGGTCGATGGCCAGCGGCGACACGATTGCCTGGAGCCGCGCGTCGGGGCGTGATCGATGCGGCCGTGCGACCTGCGGCGCCGGATCGTCGGGCGGGGGTGCCGGCGGGGCCGCCTGGTGCTCCACGCCAGCCTGGCCGCCACCCGGCAATGCCTGGTCCGGTGGCGGTGTAGCCAGCGGTCCGCCGGGCTGCGGCGTGGGAGTCGACGCCGGCGTTGGTTTGGCTGTCGGTTGCGGAGTCGGGGTGGGGCGCGGCGTGCGGGATGGCGCCGCGGTCGCGGTTGCGGTGCCGCTGGGCGTGGCCGACGGAGCCGGCGTCGGCTTTGGCGTGGGCTTCGGGGTGGGAACCGGCGTGGGTGACGGAGCCGAGGTCGGCGAGGGCGCCGGCGCATCGGTCACCGAGACGTTCGGGTAGTAATAGGTGGCAATGATCTGGGCTGCCGTCTTGCCGCCCAGGCCGCAGGCCTGCGTGCCCCACTGGTACAGCTTCCAGCCGTTGGCATTGGCGCCGCACCCTTCGCCGGCGCTGCCGGCGTTGTAGTAGGTCGGGAAGATGGCGCCGTTCTTGAGCACGCGCGTCGACCAGGTGGCATCCACCGCCGCCGCCGCGGTGGTCCAGGTTGCCTTCGACGGGTCATAGACCTGATCGACGGTGTCGTCCCGCAGGTCGAAGCACGTGCCGGCGGCATTCACACCGCCCCGCCAGTGCAGCACCTGGTACCAGGCGTAGTGCTTCACTGCCAGCGCTCCCGAACGCAGCGACTCCGTCGTCCAGGAGCCGATCCACTCCCGGCTCAGCACGTTCTTGGCATAGGTCCGGAAATCGACCACCTCCACCGCGCCCGTGGCGTGACGGTAGACACGGATGGTCGGCGGGGGCGTGCTGGAGGAGGTCCAGCCGGAGCAGGAGGCAGCGGCCACCGACGGCGCCACGCCGGGCATGGCGCTCACGAGGGTCAGCAGCGCGGCCAGGGCCGCGACCGCACGGTTGGTTCGGGGCATCGGGCGGCGACCGTACACCGCACCGGACCGCACCAGAACCGACCAATGGTCCTGGCCCGATGGTCTGCGCGATGGCTACGCCGCAACGGCTACACCGCGATCGCTACGCCCAACGGTGGACCCGCGAACCCACGGTCTCGAAGCCAAGCTCCGCACAGAGCGCGGTGAACTCCTCGCGCCGCACGCCGCGCCACTCCAGGTCATCCAGCTGCTCGTCGACGGCCGCGTCCGCGTTCAGCGTGGCGAGGCGCTTGTAGAGGGCTGCTTCGGTCCGATGGTCGCGCAGCGTGGCGGCCAGCGAGGACGCGCCGCGCAGGGCGAGGTCCCAGTCCAGCGGCGAGTCGGGAATCCGCTCCAGCTGACCCCAGCGCGCCAGCACGGCGGCCGCGCTCTTGGCGCCCCAGCCGGGAAGCCCCGGGTAGCCGTCTGAGGAATCGCCGACCAGGGCGAGGTAGTCGGGGATGCTGGCCGGCCCCACGCCGAACTTGGCGCGGATGCCCTCCTCGTCATAGGTCACTTTCCGCATTCGGTCGCGCAGGACGACTCTGGCGTCGTCCACGCACTGGCCAAGGTCCTTGTCGACGCTGCAGATGACGATCTGCTCCACGCGGGGATCGGTTCGGAATCGGGCTACGCCGGTGGCGATCCCATCGTCCGCCTCGTCCTCGACCATGGGCCAGGTCACGATCCCCAGCGCCCGCAGCGCGCGCTCGGCGTCCCGGAACTGGGCCAGCAGGTCCGGGTCCATGCCCAGGCTGCTCTTGTAGCCCGGGTACATGTCGTTGCGCCAGCTCTCGATGACGTAGTCGGTCGCGGCAGCGATATGGCTGACGTCGGGCTCGCGGAGCAGCGACAGCATGCTGTCAATCAGCCCTCGCACGGCGTTCACGGGCCGGCCGTCCGGGCCGCGCTCCAGCGATCGGCCCGGCGAGTAGTACGCGCGGAAGAGCTCGAAGGTGGCGTCGACGAGGTGGACCTTCATGAGCCGATGAGGATAGCCGTGCCGCGTACTCGCCTGATAAGCGGCTGGTAAGGGGCGCGTGGCAGCCTCCGCCACGTCGGTGAGCGGCGCGGGCGCGTGCCCTGCGAACGTCCGGGCGAGCACCCGCTGACCGGACGCCGCGCCGCTCGCCGCCGGCTAGCGCTGCCAGATGGTCATCGCGGCCGCCGCCGGCGTCAGGTGCAGGCTCTCGTCCTCCTCGATCCACCAGGCCGCCATACCGCGTGCGCGCGCTTCCGGGCCCAGCGACCGCGCGCCGCCGACGAACAGCGCCTTGCTCCAGATCTCGGCCCACGCAGGATCGGCATGCGCGACGGTGACAGCCCGCAGTCCGCCGTCGGCGGGGCGCCACGTCCGGGGATCGATGAGGTGGTGGGCCAGGCTGCCATCGGGCGCCCGCCAGCTGCGGACCGCCGTCGACGAGGTCGCCAGCGCGCCGCCACGAATCGCCACAACGGCGAGCGGCTCGCCGGAGCCAGATGGATCCTCGATGCCGATCTGCCAGGCATCGGCGTCACGTGGCCTCCCATCCGTGACCACGTCACCGCCGGCATCGAGCAGCAGGCCGCTGGCCCGCGGCGCGGCGCGCCTGGCCGCATCCAGCGCCCAGCGCAGGCCAAGACCCTTCCCCAGCCCGCCGGAGTCGATGGGAGCGTCGATCCAGAGCTGCTCGCGCCCTGCGCGCCGCAGCCAGGTGGTGTCGCACCTGAGCGGCGGGGCGGCGGGGGCGGTGTACCGGACTCCCGCGCGTTCGCCGAGCGCCTCCATTACTTCGAGCGTCCGGGGATCGAATCGGCCGCCGGTCAGCCGTTGAGCGCGGTGCGCCAGGGCCAGCATCCGTCGAAGCCGGCGGTCGACCACCGATGGCGCTGCCGATCCGACGGCCGCGTTCAGCCGGGTCAGGGCGCTGTCTTCCCGAAACCGGGAGAGGGCTGCTTCCGCCGCAGCCATCTCCATCGATGCGCGGACCCAGGCGACCTCCGCATCGGCTGCGGAGCCTCCGGCCACCTGCAGGACCAGGCGCGAGCCCATGGACCTGCCGCTGAAGCTGCTGATCCCGTGGACGCCAGCCGACGCGGACGGCGAGGCGGCCATCCCGGTCACCGCCCGGACGCGCCGGTGGTGGTGTGGGTGGCCGGGGCCGGGGCGGGGACGGTGACGTACACGGTGGTTGGCGCGGCCGGCATCGGCAGGGCGGCGGGAAGACGTGCCGCCGACCCGGTCGCTCGCTTCACACCCCGGGCCAATGCGTCGAGTGCATCAGCCATCGCCGCGGACGCGTCATCAAGACGGCTGTATCGATGGCTGGCGGTGGTAAGCGCCTGCACGGCCGCGTCGAGCTCGCGCGCCGTGTGCTGGCGCTGCGACCGAAGCTGTTGGGCAGCCACGACAAGCGGGTATCGGTCTGCCGCGACGGCGGCGTCATGCGTGGACTGGAACGCTGTCGCCAGCACGAGCGCCCCGGCGTACAGCGCAAAGCTCGTCCCGGCCTGGATAGCCAGCCGGGCAAGTGCTGCGGGCGACGGCATCAGTCGTCGCCCCCGGGACCATCGTCCTCATAGCCGCCGCTGGCGGCCGTTGGTGCTGCCGTGGCCGCGGGCGCCGGCACCGAAACGGTCAGCACTGGCGCCGGCCGAGCGGCCAATTGGCGCTGCATCTCCTGCAGCCTCGAGCGCGCCGTGTCCAGCTGCTTCGCGAGCTGCTGCGCGGAGCGTGCGTCGTGGGCTGCCTTCCGCGCGGCGGCCGCCAGCGCATCCGCCAGCTCCTGGCTGCGGGCGGTGGCCTGGTGGAGCTGGGTCGAGAGCTGCTCGGCGCGGGCACGCTCGTCAACGAGCTGGGCCACCAGCGCGGCGGCATCGGGAGGCGCCGAGGCCAGCGGCTGCGATTGCCCCGACCAGCCCGCGGCGGACCGGATGGCGAACGCACCGCCGTACAACGCGGCGACGGCGACCACGAAGACGATGGCGCGACGAATGTGAAGCGAGGACATCACGGACTCCTAGTCGTTGGTGACCCGCACGGCAGCGGGCTCGCCGGCGGTCGGGACGGACGCGGGCCGTGTCCGGCGCGCGATGAGCCGGACGACCCAGTAGCGATAGGCCACCGCACCCACCACGGTGGCGGCGATCAGCCAGTACAGCGGACGCAGCGCCTCGGTATCGGTACCGGCCAGAACGCCGTGCAGCCAGGCCAGGGCGAGGACCACCGCCGACAGCCGATGGAGCTTCAGCCACAGGCCGTGCGGCAGCAGCTTCGTGTAGCGCGCCGTGATCACGGTGATCACGAACGCGTACATGCCGATGACGCCCAGCGCGACCGGCACGGAGCGGTATTCCGACATGCCGGGCACCAGCGCGCCGCGCAGCCCGACACCTGCGTACGGATCGACGACGATCGACACCACGTGGATGGCCAGGAAGGACAGCACAAAGACCCACAGTGACTCGTGCCACGGGAAGATGCCCTTCGCCGACTTCCACTGCGGCTGGCGCGGATGGCTCAGCAGGACGCCCATGACCACCACGGCAGTGAGCAATACCAGCGTGACGATGCCGGTTGCCCGGGCGGCCAACCAGACGCGGATTTCGGCCTGGTATTGCGAGGTGGCGGGAAGGATCTGGTCGGTGGCGGAGAGGATGCCCACCACCGCGGCGGCGAGCAGGACGACGGTGATGCGCGCGTTGAACTTCATCGATTACCTCGGGTCTCGGCGGCGAGCGGCAGCAACTGCCCAGCACTCAGATCGAGGCCCCGGGCGGCAAAAAGGTTTCGCGTTGGGGGAGGTACCTTGTGCCCAGTACCGGCGTCGCCGGGACCGCTTCCGTCAGACGGCGAGCGGCTCGCGGTACTCCCCGTAGACGGCCCGCAACGCGTTGCACATCTCGCCGATAGTGGCGTACGCGGCCACGGCATCCATGATGGCGGGCATCAGGTTCACGTCCCCGCGCGCCGCCTCGTCGCGCAGGCGGGTCATGGCACGGGCGTGGGCGTCAGCGTCACGCTCGGCGCGGACGCGCGCCAGCCGGTCGAGGTGCCGGCGCTCCTGCTCCCGGCTGATCTCGAGCAGCGGGATGCGGAGCTCCTCGTTCGGATCGGCGTAGCGCGTGACGCCAACCAGCTCGCGCTCGTGCGCCTCGAGCTCCCGCGCCTGCTCGTAGGCGGCATCGGCGATCTCGCCCTGCGGGAAGCCGGCCTCGATGGCCTTGACCATGCCGCCCAGCTCGTCGATCTGCGCGATGTAGCGCCAGGCCGCCTGCTCGGTCTGGTTGGTGAGCGTCTCGACGAAGTACGAGCCGGCCAGCGGGTCCACGGTGTTCGCCGCGCCGGACTCCTCGGCCAGGATCTGCTGCTGGCGCAGGGCAAGTAGGGCGGCCTCTTCCGAGGGGACCGCCCACGCCTCGTCGTACGCATCGGTATGCAGCGACTGCGTGCCGCCCAGCACCCCGGCCAGCGCCTGGATCGCGACACGGGTCAGGTTGTTGATGGGCTGCTGCGCGGTCAGGGAGACCCCCGCGGTCTGCGTGTGGAACCGCATCCAGGTTGAGCGCTCGTTCTCCGCGCCGAAGCGCTCGGTGGCGAGCTTGTACCAGATGCGCCGCGCGGCGCGGAACTTGGCGATCTCCTCAAAGAAGTCGTTGTGGCTGTTGAAGAAGAACGACAGGCGGGGGGCGAAGTCGTCGAAGCGCAGGCCACGGGCGAGCGCGTCCTCGACGTACGCGATCCCATCGGCGATGGTGAAGGCCAGCTCCTGCACCGCCGTCGAGCCGGCCTCGCGGATGTGGTAGCCGGAGATGCTGATCGTGTTCCACCGCGGCAGCTCGCGGGTGCCCCACTCGACCGTGTCGGTCACCAGCTTCAGGGACGGCGCCGGCGGGAAGATGTATTCCTTCTGGGCGATGAACTCCTTGAGGATGTCGTTCTGCAGCGTGCCGGACAGCTGTGCGCGCGGCACCCCCATCTTCTCTGCCGCGTTGATGTACATGGCCCAGATCATCGGCGCCGGCGAGTTGATGGTCATGGAGGTGCTGATCTCGCCGACGGGCAGGTCGGCCAGCAGGATCTCCATATCGGCCAGGCTCGAGACCGCCACGCCGCACGTGCCGAACTCGCCCTCCGCCTGCGGCTCGTCGTGGTCGTAGCCGTACAGGGTGGGCATGTCGTACGCGATCGACAGGCCGGTGCCCCCCGCCGCGATCAGCTTCTTGAAGCGGTCGTTGGTGTCCTCGGCCGTGCCGAAGCCGGCGAACATGCGCATGGTCCAGAGCCGGCCACGGTGCCCAGTGGCGTGGATGCCGCGCGTGTAGGGCGGTTCGCCCGGCAGGCCGAGGTCCGCGATCTCGTCCCACGATTCATCGGCCCCGGTCGCCTCCTTTCCAGCCCGATAGCGTGGCCGTCCACGATCCGGATGGTTGGCGGGGTCGTAGAGGTGGGTCGGCGTATAGACCCGCTCGATCTCGACGCCCGACTGGGTGATGAAGCGCGGCTTGCGCTCCGGAGAACGCTCCAGCGCAGGATCCAGGCGCTCGCGGCGCCACCGTTCCTCGTGCTCCTGCCAGCGCTTGCCGTCGTTCACGGGGCGGATGATGCGGGCAAGACGCAGGCCATCGCAACCGCGGCTACGGGTACAGCCCCCGGAGGGAGGTGGCGCCCGCCACCCGGTCCACGGCGACCATCATGGCGGCGCCCCTCATGTCGACGCCGCGCTCGTGGCTCATGGCGGTGACGTCGCCCACCGCGTCATCCATGATCCGGTCCAGCTCGGCCCTGATCTGCTCGTCCGACCAGAAGAACGCCTGCACGTCCTGAACCCACTCGAAGTACGCGAGCACCAACCCGCCGGCGGTGGCCAGGATGTCGGGCACCACCAGCACGTTGCGCTGGCGCAGGATCTCGTCCGCATCCGGCGTGGTCGGCCCATTGCTGGCTTCGACCAGCACGGCCGCTCGCATCTGCTCGGCTGCGGCCGCGTCGATCTGTTGCTGGACGCCGGCGGTGACCAGGATGTCGCAGTCGATGCCGAAGATCGCCGCGCGATCCATGGCAGTGACGTCGGGCATGCCGCGCACGCTGTCCTGGTGTCGCATCCAGGCCACGGCGCGTTTGACGTTGATGCCGTTCGGGTCGGCCACGGCCTGGCGGTCATCGGCAATGGCCACGACCCGTGCCCCGGCGACGTCGAGCAGCTCGGCCAGCACCGTGCCGACGCGCCCGAAGCCCTGGATCGCCACCCGCGCCTCGGACAACGGGATGTCGCGCCGCTCGGCGGCGGACACGATGCAGCGCAGCGCCCCGCGGCCGGTGGCCTCGCGCCGGCCCCGCGTGCCGCCGATCGCCAGCGGCTTGCCGGTGACCACGCCGGGGATCGTGTGGCCCCGATGCATGCTGAACGTATCCATCACCCACGCCATCGTCTGCGAGCCGGTGTTCACGTCGGGCGTGGGGATGTCCCGGTCGGGCCCGATGAGGATGCTGATCTCCGCGGTGTAGCGGCGGGTTAGCGCCTTGCGCTCGGCCAGGGACAGGCGCCGTGGGTCCGCCACCACGCCCCCCGCCGACCCGCCGTACGGAATCTGGACCAGCGCCGCCTTCCAGGTGTTCAGCATCGCGTTGGCGCGGACGATGTCCAGGGTCAGATCGGGGGTGAAGCGCACGCCACCGGTGGCGGGCCCGCGGTTCAGGTTGTGCTGCACCCGGTAGCCGGTGAACGCCTCCACGCGGCCGTCGTCCATCCGCACCGGGAAGTTGAGCGTGAGCTCGCGCTTCGGCACGCGGAGGACACGGTGCATGCCCTCGTCGAGCTTCAAGCGGCTGGCCGCCAGATCCAGTGCGGCCTGGGCCGCGTCCCACATGCCGGGCGTGGCCACGTTCGGGGTCGCGGTCACCTGGGCGAAGTCTCGCATGCGTCGGGGGCGGTGAGCACCAGGCCATCCTCCGAGGTCGCCGCGGCGCGGCACGGGCCCGGAGCATAGCGTGGCACACTGCCGGGGTCCACCAACCGAGTGCCCCGGCGGCCCGCTCTTGCCGGCTGGGGCCCAACCGAACACCGGAGGCATCGCGATGGCTCCCCGCGTCATGACGGTCGCAGGACCGATTCCCCCTGAGCGCATCGGCTTCACGCTGCCGCACGAGCACACCGGCATCTACCTGTGGCACGTCGACAGCCGCTTCGACTACTGGGAGCTGACGCCGGACGAGGATGCCCTCGCTGACGAGCTGCGCGACTTCCGAAGGCGTGGCGGCTCCACGCTGGTCGACCTCACCCTGCCGGGCATCGGCCGCGACCCCGAGCGGCTGCGCC
>DASSEC010000049.1:0-4501 GCA_035696685.1 Candidatus Limnocylindria bacterium
ACGACCAGGAACAGGTTGGCGGCCCCGGCGTGGCGCCCGACGCTGCGGAGGCCCAGCACGGGCACCAGGTCGCGCCGGCGAGCGGCGAGCCAGCCCAGGCCGCGGACCGGCACTGGGAAGAAGCGTTGGGCCACGATGCCCGCAGCCACCCCGCTCAGCACCGGCACCGCCAGCAGCAGCGGGTCTGCAGCAGCCGCCGTGCCCGCCTCCATGCCTCGCTGCCGAAGCAGGACCGCGCCGCCAATGGCGATGGCCACGATCGTCAGCTCGATCACCAGGCGACGCGGCGGCACGCGGATGACGGGGGCGTCGTCACGCCCGAACTGGCCAAGGTTGCGCCGGGCCAGTGGCCACGTCGCGCCGATAAGCAACAGGACGGCAGTGAGCCCCACCCCGAGCGCCAGCAACGGCGAGCTCGGACTGCTTCGGGCCGGAACCAGCAATGCCGCGGCGAGGCCCAGCAATGCCCCACCCCCAGCCAGCAGGATCCCCTCCCACAGCTGCGCGCCCAGGATCAACCAGCTGGATGCGCCTCGGCCGCGAGCGATCACCAACGCCGGCCGGCGGCGCATGACCAGCAGGATGGCCACGGTGCCAACCGCTCCGGCGGCGACGACGAACGGCCCGATGGCGGCCATCGACAGGATCCCCTGCGAACGGGCCCGATCGGCAGCAAAGCGGTCGAGCACGCCGGGCAACCCCGTGCGCAGAACCGCCACCCCCGGCGAGCCGAACTCGGATGTGCCAGTGACGAAGTCAAGACGGCGCAGCTGGTCCTGCAGCTCGTCGAGCTGGCCGGCGTCGATCCGCTCGGGATCGACCTGGAAGCGCCACTCGTAGCGGAACGGCATGCCGGCGCTCCACAGGCCCGGATATGCCTCGGCTGGCATGTACGCCGCCGCGTACTGCTCTGGGCTGCCCATCGTGGCCAGCGTGACCTGGAGCAGGGTGGCGTCGCCCGCCCAGTATTCGGCGCGTGGGTCGATCGCCTCGAACACGCCGGTCACCAGCAGCCGCGTCGGAGCGATCTGGTATCGAATGCCCGGCAGGAGCGGATCGCTGCCGTCCACGGTGATGGGCACCATGTCCCCGACGTTCAGGCCAAGCTGGGAAGCCGCGGCCGTCGACACCGCCACCTCCATCACGATCGGATGCCCGCCCGGCGGTTTCGGCGGAGGATTGCCGGACGTGGCGGCGCGTGGCTGCGGCGTACCGCGGTCGCGCGGCCAGCGCCCGGCGACGAGGCGCGTCGCGTCGGTCAGGCCATCCTGGTACCGGAGCGAGAAGTGCACCGGGCCGGCGGCCGTGTCGGTCACGTAGAAGCGCGTCGCCGTGATCCGTAGCGTGCGCTCGGAGATCAGGCTCGTCAGGCTCGCGGGCAGGCGCTGGGCCTGTGTGTCGCCAACGGCACGAACGCCCGTCACCCCACCCGCGTCGCCCGGATCCAGCGACGAGGCAAGCCCGACCGTCAGGTCGCGCTCGGCCGGCAGCGCGGTGCGCATGGTGTGGCGCAGCGCGTCGTCGGCCACGCGATTGAAGAGGCGCGGGGCCACCGCGAACACGAAGCTCGTCGCGGCGACCAGGACCACGAGCAGTACGACCATCGTCGCGTCGCTGCGCAGGCGGCGTAGCAGGATGCCGGCGGCCCACAGCGAACCCATCTCAGTCGTCCCCCATCCGCAGCGCGCTGCCCACGCCGATCCGGCGCAGCAGCATGCCGATCACGGCAACGGCCACGGCCAACGTGATCGCTCCAGTGGCGTCCAGGAGCAGAATTCGGCTCCAGGGCACTTCGACGATGACCGCCGGCACCGGTGCGGTTCCCTGCTGCGTCACCGTCACGAACGGTAGGACCAGCCAGCCCAGCAGCAGCCCCAGGCCCGTTCCCGCCAGGATGCTGACCGCGACGACGCTGCCATTCTCGAGCCAGAGCCACCGCGACAGCTGTCCGGCTGACAGACCCAGCGCGCGCAGCACGGCGAACTCCGCCCTGCGCTGGCGCGCGGAGACCGCGGCGCTGACCACCAGGCCGACCAGCGCGAACAACGCAGCCGCCCCGAACCCCAGCGTCAGGGCGCCCAGGATGCCGACCGCCACCGGATCGCGGCCGAGGGTGCGCGCGCGATCGGCCGCGGTCAGCACCGCCCGACTGTTGAACGGCGCGCCCGTCAGCTCCGCGGCCAGCTGCTTCGACTGCCCGTCCGCCGCTGCGAACCACCATTCGTCGGGATTGCGCGCCGAGCTGGTGGATTGCAGCCGCAGCAGTCCCAGCGACGGCTCGTCGACGACGACCACGGGTCTGTCCGTGGCAGTACCGGGGAACTGCTCGACCGTCCCGGCTATGGCCAGCTCGCGCGGCTCGCCCTGGAGCCTGGCCGTGACCGTGTCGCCGCCCTGGGCGTTCGCTGCGGCGAGGAACGCCCGATTGGCCACCACGGGCAATGCGCCCTCCAGCGACGCGATGGCGTCCGGCATGAGGACGACGTGCGCGGGCGGTCCGCTGAATCCATTTCCATACAGCACGCCCTGGATCCCGCCGCCGGACAGCGGCAGCGCCACGCCGTCCGACGCGTCGGCCGGCAGAAACTGCTGCTGGCCCGGGTCGGCCTGGGTGGCTTTCCAGGGCCCACCGTCCGCCACGGCGACGGCCGACCAGGGACCCCGCGGCCCGATGGCGGTCGCCACGCCGGTCACGCCGACGTAGCCGTCGGTCACGACATGATCGAGCGGCAGCCAGACGTCGATGCTCAGCTCCGCCAGCTGTACGGGCACGGCCAACGGCGTGTCGGCAGGAGCCAGGGGCAGGACGATGCCGCGGTCGGGACCCGCCCACGTCTCCTGCGGCGAGTCGACCTCGTACAGCAGCCCCCGCCCGTCCCGCACGATGGCGCTGACCGTCAGGCGCACCTCACCCAGGTCTGCCGGATCCACCGCGACGATCCTGGGCTCGTCGAAGCTGCCCTGGAAGATGAGGTGCTGGATCTTCCTGAAGTCCAGCCGCGGCGTGATCCGCAGGAAGGTCGCCCCCTCCGGCAGCTCGGCAAGCCGCGGCTCAGGTCGCCCGGATCGCAGCGGGTCCATCAGGCTGCCCAACGACGTGGCCGACTGGTCTGGCCGGAACAGGACAATGCTGGCGGCGTCTGCCGCGTCGATGGCCAGGACATCCCCCGAGGCAGCACCAAAGGCGAGACCATCAGAAATGCGCTCCACGGGCGACATCGGCCCCACCCCCGAGACACCCGCGTAAGCTGCCGGCAGTGCCTGGGGCGGGAGCGCGCCAACCGAATCGTCGGGGACGACCCGCACCGCGGCACCGGATTGAAACGCCGCCTGGTCGGCCTGCGACGTCGACCAGGTCGCGGCATAGGAGATGGCAAACACGCCGGTCGAGATGGCGATCATCAGCAGCAGCGCTGAGCGGGTATAGCGCAGTGGCCGGCGAGCCAGCTGCTGTATGCCAAGCGAGGAAACGAGGTCACGACCCCTGGTGATGCCCCGCTCGGCGGCCTGCGCCAGGAACGGAAGGATGCGCAGCGCCAGCACGCCACCGGCCAGCAGGCCGATGGCCGGCGCGGCCACGAGCAGCGGATCGAGGCCCAGGTTGCCGTGGACAGATCTCGTCAGCGGTGCGCCGTAGGCACGCAGCTGCCACAGCGCAATGGCCGAGATCGCGACCAGCGCGACGTCAAGCCCCATGCGTTGTCCGAAGGTGCGCGTCTCCTGGCGCGACACCTGCCGCTCGGCGTCGGCAAAGCGCCCAGCCCCGATCAGCACCGGCAGCACCATGAGGACGATGCACACCGCGCCGGCGGCGGCGGCGGCGAGATACGCCTCGGCTGTCACGCGCGGCGCGATGCTGAGCCCGACGTCTGCGAGCGGGCCTGCGGCGTTCAGGACGGAGAGGGCTCCGGCCGCCAACCACGGCCCGAGGAGCACGGCCGGGACAGCCAGGAGCAGTGCCTCGCCGAGCGAGAGGAGGGTCAACTGCCACGGCCCGGCGCCGCGGGAACGGAGCATCGCGGTGTCGATCTGGCGATGGTCGACGAGCAGCGAGGCGGTGAGGATGATCGCGTACGCGGCAAGGATCGCCAGCTGCAGCATCAGCAACAGCACGCTCGCCCCGCTCACCTGCAATGACCGTTCGGCCACGTCCAGGATCGGGGGAAGGCCGGTCTTGACCTCGATTGGCGCCGCCCCGGCGATCTGCAGCTGGTCGGGAAGTGCAGCCAGGCGGCCGCGCAACGAGGGTGATTCCTCCACGGTGAGTCGGTCGAGGTTCGGAAAGGCGCGCCACCGCACCTGGACCGAGGCGAGCTTGGCGCGTTCGAGGACATTGGCCGGCGTGGTGAGCAGCGGCCCCAGGGTCCGAAACGATGCGTGGTCCACGATCCCGGACGCCAGCTGCGGATCGTCCTGCCAATAGGGATCGGCCGGGGCGCCAATCGTGAAGATGCCCACCACCCGAGTGCGCAGGACCGAGGACGCCTCGAACTCGCTGACA
>DASSEC010000050.1:0-6848 GCA_035696685.1 Candidatus Limnocylindria bacterium
CCGCGTCGGCGCCCGAGCGGCAGAGCTTCCTGTCTGACCTGGCGGAGGGCTGGCACGAGGTCGTCAGCCGACGGTGGCTGGTGGCCTCGCTGGGGGCATTCGCCTTCGGCAACCTGGCGTTCGCCGCGTTCTTCACCCTGGGACCACTCGTGGTCGAGCGCCATCTGAACGGGGCCAGCGACTGGGGCGTGCTCATGGGCGTCTTCGGCTTCGGCGGGTTGGCCGGCGGCGCCATCGGCCTGCGCTGGAAGCCCGATCGACCCCTGGTCGCCGCCTTCAGCGTGCTGCTCGCGGCGCCGCTGACGCTGCTGGCGGTCTCGTTCGCGCCGCCGCTCCTCATCTTCGCGGCGGTGCTGGCGGTGATGGCGGTGGCCATCAGCCTGACCAACACGTTCTGGCACACCACCCTGCAGCAGCAGGTGCCGCCCCAGAGCATCTCGCGGGTGAGCAGCTATGACTGGATGGTCTCGCTACTGATCTTCCCGGTGGGAGCGTCGATCGCCGGGCCGCTGGCGGACGCCGTGGGACCTGAGCTCACGCTGTACGTCTTCGCCGCGCTGGCCGGCCTCCCCGTCGCGGCGGTGCTCGGCCTGCGCAGCGTGCGCGACGTGCGGCGCGGAGATCATTCCCCGACGGAGCCGATGGAGCCGCCCTCGCTGGCCGCCCTACCCGAGCTGGAGGGACGCCAGGTCCGCGACGTGGCCTGACCAGTGCCGGGGCGGTACGATCGGCGTTCGATGGCCCGTGATGCAGCTGCCCCGGATGCAAGCTCGAACCTGGACAACCGGGTGCGCGCGCATTCCGTGGTGGTCACGCTGCTGATCCTCACCGTTGGATTCACACTCGTCGGCCAGCTGTCGGACAGGCTGGCGGCGTCCAGCAGCCCCAGTGCAAACGCGAGCCCGCCCGGAGGCAGCGCCGGCGGGACCCCGTCGGCCCCCGGGTTGTCGCCGACGCCGCAGCCGACGCCGGTCGATCACCGCCCGCAGTTCATCTACGCGGCCGGTGACATCGCCGACTGCCCCGATACCGTACCCGCGGTCCCGGACCTGGTCCGCATTCGTCGGGCCCTGATCCTGGCGGTCGGCGACATCGTCTATCCCAGCGGAGCAGCCCGCGGCTTCAAGGAATGCTTCGACCCGCTGTGGGGCGATCTCAAGGCGCGTATCAGGCCGGTGCCGGGTAACCATGACTACAAATCGGGCGTGGCCACCGGCTACTACGACTATTTCGGCGCGGCTGCCGGAGATGTGGGCCGCGGCTGGTACAGCTTCGACATGGGCACGTGGCACATCATCGCCATCAACTCGATGTGCCAGTTCATCGGTGGCTGTCGTGCCGGATCTCCGCAGCTCGAATGGCTGGCCGCGGATCTGGCTGCCCATCCAGCGGCGTGCACACTCGCGTTCTGGCATCACCCGCGGTTCTCGTCGGGCAACGGCGCCTCGCCCCAGCGGACCGAGGCCCTGTGGCAGGCGCTGTACGCAGCCGGGGCCGAAGTGGTCCTCAACGGGCACGATCACGACTACGAGCGATTCACCCCCATGGATCCCACGGGTCAGGTGGACCTACAGCGAGGCATCCGGGAGTTCGTGGTCGGCACCGGCGGGGCGAACCTCACCCGTCGCGTCCGAGTCGCGGCCCACAGCGAGATCTGGACGCGGACGCACCACGGCTTGCTGGAAATGACCCTGCGCGCGGGCCGCTATGACTGGCGCTTCATCGCAGCCGAGACGCGCAAGGTGGTGGACGCCGGCAGCGGCACCTGCCACTGATCCAAACCGGCGTTTTGACCGGCATTGGGACCGGCGATTACCATCAGCGCATGGTCATGCCAGCTGAAGCGATCCGAAGGCTACCGACCCGTGTCGTGTCCGAGGCAACCGGCGCCAACCAGCGCACCGTCGAACGCTGGCGAGCGGGGATGGGGCCGCGCCGCACCGCGTACCGCATCAGGCTTGAGGACCTGGCCGCCGTCCTGGAGATCCTGGGCGGCCAGATGGGGCCCCGCGCCTGGCAGGCGTGGCTCACCGGCCGCAGCGCCCATCTCGGGTGGCAGCGGCCCGTCGAGCTGCTGGCCGCCGGCCAGTTCGACCGCGTGCGCGGGGCGGCCCTGGCCTACGCCGCCGGGGATCCCACCTGACCGGCACCACTCTTGCGCCGGTCGCGCGCTTCCACGGCCGGCTGTGGCGCCAGACCGCGCTGCGCGTGCCGGGCTGCCTGCCCCCGGAGCAGCCGGCGCCCCATCCCGCGCGGTACCACCGCGTCGGCGATCCATGGCCGCTCTACGCGTCGCTCGACAGCGAGACGATGTGGGCGGAGTGGGCGCATGCGACCGACGGCCACGTGCCGCCGGCAGAGGATCCACGCTGGGTGTGTGCGCTCGACGTCGACCTGCAGATGCTCGACCTGCGCGACCCGGCCACGCGGCGCGCCCTGCGTGCGAGCCGCCGATCGCTGTCGGCGCCCTGGTCGCCGGACGCGCCGAACGCCGCCGCGCTACGGGTTGCGGCCGCCGCCACGCGCCTGGGGGTCGACGGTTTGATCGTGCCCAGCGCCGCTCGGGAGGGCGGCTGGAATGCCGTCATCCTGCCATCGGCCTTCGAGCGGGTACACCTGCGGAGCCGCCGTCGGAGCGTGCCGCCGACGGGTTGACGGTCGGGTGATCCATTCCCGACGCCAGCGACCGGCGGCGGCCGGCGCGGCCGCCGCTACTGTGCCGGCGGGATGTTCTGGTTCAGTCGGAATAGGTTGGTCGGATCGTATCGGGCCTTGACCTGGGCCAGTCGGTCGTAGGTGGCGCCGGGATAGGCATCGCGCACCCGCTCCGGCTCATCGACCAGGAAGTTCACGTACGCGCCGCGATCGTTCTGCTGGAGGTCACGCATGAACCCCAGCACCCAAGCCTCGCGCTCGGTGAGATTGTGTGGCCCGTCATAGAAGGCGGCCAGGTTGGCCATGATTCGGCTGGATCGATGCGCGAACGCGGTCGCGTCCGCCGGCACGCGCGCCATGGCGCCACCCAGCACGCGCAGCTGGGCCACTCGCATCGGGGCGTCCGAGGCTTCCAGGTGCTGCATGACCGTCTCGGCCACGGCGCGATCGAAGCGGTCGAGGAACATGGTGCGTGCCACGGCCAGTGGGTGGTACGAGTCGTCGGCCGGCGGGTACATGCCCGGATAGGGCATCGGCTGCAGCAGGTCTGCGATTGGCTCGGCCAGTTCGCGAAATGGCTGCAGGGCGCGCTGCCCGGCCTCCTCGTCGCCAGCGTGGGCCAGCATGGCCATGATGCCCAGACTGCCGTGGAGCGCCTCGGGGATCATGGGCATTGGCGGCAGCGGCATCACGTTCAGGATGGTGGAAAGCTCGTCCGGCGCAGCCTCGGCCGCGGCCATGAAGCCGGCCACCGCGTCGACGCTTGCGGGCAGGAACAGAAAGCCACCCACGAATCCGCCCAGCGTGTGCAGCTGGTACTTGAACCGCGTGGCGACCCCGAAGTTGCCACCGCCACCGCGGATAGCCCAGAACAGGTCGGGGTGATGCTCGGCATCAACGCTGAGCAGGTCGCCATCAGCCGTGACCAGCTCGGCAGCAAGCAACGAATCGATCGTCAGTCCGTGCTTCCGCACCAGGTAACCCACTCCGCCACCCAGCGTCAGCCCCCCAATGCCCACCGAGCCGGTGTCCCCGAACCCGACCGCCAGGCCGTGCTCGGCGGCCGCCGCGGTCACCTCGCCGGCGGTGAGACCGGTCTGCGCCCAGGCGGTCTGCGCGGTGGGATCGATCTCGAGGGTCTTCATCTGCCGAAGATCGAGCACGATGCCGCCTTCGGTAACGCCGTGCCCGGCCCCGGAATGGCCACCGGATCGCACCGCCAGCTGCAGGCTGGTCTGGCGTGCAAGGCCGATGACCGTCGCCACGTCGCTGGCATCGGCGACCTCGATGATGACCGCCGGGTGGCGGTCGATACCGCCGGTGACGACGGTACGCGCAGCGTCATAGCCGGGATCGTCTGGGCCGATGACAGCGCCGCGGATGCGATCGCGCAGCGGTTGAAGATCTAGGGTTGGCAGGGCCGAATACAGCACCCGGCCATGCTACCGACTCGGTTCCGACCGGTCGAATCGTTGACGGGGCGGCCGGCCCGACGACGGCCCACGGTCCACCGACGCATGGCGACTTCCGGCGGGTGATTCGTCAGCCCATGTCCTGGGCAAGTCCGAGGATGATCCCCTCCGGCCCGCGGAGGTAGCACAACCGGTAAGTCGCCTCGTAATCGACGATCTCGCCGACGAGCTCGCCACCGATTGCCTGCAGGCGCTCGACGACGTCGTCGATGTCATCGACGTTGAACATGATGCGACCCATGCCGCGGGTGTTGGCCGGTTCGGTTCTCGGATCCGGCCCGACCGCCGCGGGATGCCGGTACTTCGTCAGCTCGAGCCGTCCGTGGCCATCGGGCGTACGCATCATGGCGATGTCGGATTGCGTGCCATGCAGGCCCACCACGCGGTCGACCCAGTCGCCATCCACGGAGGCTCGCGCCTCGAGCTCCATGCCGAGCTCTTCGAAGAACGCGATCGCGGCGTCGAGGTCGTCAACGACGAAAGCAACGTTGTCGAGCCGCTTGACCGCCATCAGTCGACGTACTGGAGCGGCGTCACCTCGACACTGTCAGGCAGCTTCACGCCCGTGGCGTGGATGGGGCAATACCCGTTCGGCACCTTGTCGAGGTACTGCTGGTGGTAGTCCTCGGCGAAGTAGAACTCGGGGGCTGCGGCGATCTCGGTAGTGATCGGCCCATAGCCGGCCTTCGATAGCTCGGCCTGGTACATGTCGCGAGAGGCACGTGCCGCCTCGGCCTGCGCATCGGTATGGGTGTAGATGGCCGAGCGGTACTGGGTGCCGACGTCGTTGCCCTGGCGGAAGCCCTGGGTCGGATCGTGGTCCTCCCAGAACGCCCTGAGCAGTTGCTCGTAGCTGACCTGCTTGGGGTCGTAGACCACCCGCACGGACTCGGCATGACCAGTGCGGCCCGAGCAGACCTCCTTGTAGGTCGGATTCGGTGATGTCCCGCCCTGGTAGCCCACGGCAGTGACGATCACCCCGGGGATCTCCCAGAACAGCTTCTCGGCGCCCCAGAAGCAGCCGAGCGCGAAGTCGGCGATCTCGGCGCCCTCGGGATATGGCCCCTTGAGTGGAACGCCGTTGACGGCGTGGGTCTGAGCGGTGGGCATTGGGTCGGCTCGGCCGGGAAGGATCTCCGACGGCTCGGGCATCTTCGACTTGAAGAACTCTCGGAAGAACATGGCCACAGTCTATCGCTGGCCGATGTCGACCTCGCCAAGGCCGGGTTAACAATTCGGAACACACCACTAACCGGCCCGAATCGCAATCGGATTGCCGCGCCGCTGACCGGAAACCAGATGAGCGTCTACCAGACCGTCGATCTCACGACCTCGGCCGTGAACATCGATGCTGGTGGCGAATCCGGCGGCATCGACTTCTGCTTCTGATCGTTCGGGCGTAAGCCCGACCCGCATTGACGAGGGACCGAGGCGCAATCGCCTCGGTCCCTCGCTATCTGTCGCGAACGACGGTCGGCGCGCGCTCCCCGAGCTCCCGGCGGAGGCGGGCTTCGGCCATCCGCGGATGCGGCAGCCGGTCCAGGGCCAACAGCGCCGCCCCGACGACCGGCCGCTCGCTGAGCCGATGCGTGCGCGCCCCCGGCGCGTGCCGATGCAGCTGCTCCTCGAAGCGTGCGAAGAAGGACTCGTCGCGCGTCTGCATGACCCCACCGGCAAGGACGACGTCAACCGAACGTCGCAGCAGCCGCAACCGGCGGAGGGTGACCGTGGCCATGGTCGCGAGCTCATCGGCCAGGTGGTCCACGATCGCGCGGGCGACCGCGTCCCCGTCCATGGCCGCCGCGAACACGACCGGCGAGAGGTCACGCAGCGCTTCCTGGCGAATCCGGCCGTGGTAGACCGCCCACATCACGCTGGACGGGCGGCTGAGCCCGAAATGGGCCGGAACCAGCTGCTCCAGGAGGGTGCGCGCCCCGCGCCCGTCGCGTCCGCGCAGGGCGGCGGTCAGCGCCGCGTCGCCAAGCGACATGCCGCCGCCCCAATCGCCAGACAGCGCCCCGAGCGCCGGGAAGCCCGCGACCCTTCCGTCGGGCGCCACGCAGATCGCATTGACGCCGGCGCCGCAGATCACCGCCACGCCCCAGCCTGATGGGGACCCGGCGCGCAGGGCGGCTCGACTGTCGTTGAGCACCACGACCTGCTCCGCGATCTCCTGGCCGCGCAGGGCTCCGGCCAACCGGGCCGTCTCCGATCGCGAGTCCGCCCCCGCCAGGCAGAACACGCCCATCTTCGCCGGGCGGCCGGCTTTCGCCAGGCGCGCCTCGTCGCGCGCCGTGGCGACCAGGCGGCGGAGCTGGGCGAGCCCGGCCTCCCAACCTACGACCTGGTGCGAGATCGTGCCGCCGCGCACGAATGCCAGCAGCCGGCCGTCGCTCCCCGCCAGGACCAGCTCCGCTTTCGAGTTGCCACCGTCGACCGCGATGATGGCCGCCTGCCTCATCGGCCGGCCACCAGCGGCGGACGCGGCTCGGCGATCGGCTCGAGGCCAGCTGGCAGGTCCAGCTGGTCGATCCGCACGAACGTGGCCCCGGCGCTCAGCAGACGGGGGATCGCCCGCCGCAGCGCGCCGGCCACGGTACGCGGCCAGGTATGCAGCAGGACGATGGCTCCATCTCCACGAGCGTGCGCATCGCGCTGAATGGTGGTCGCCACGTCCTCGACGGTGGCCCGGGTTCGCCATTCCTTCGGCTCCACGTCCCA
>DASSEC010000051.1:0-11639 GCA_035696685.1 Candidatus Limnocylindria bacterium
CGAAGCCGGAGGTACCCGGGGCGCCCGGCTAGCGGGGCAGCGCGCCCTCGGCTGCCGCCAGGACCTGCGGCAGCGCGTCGTCCACCCAGGCATGGACGGTGGCACCCGAACGACTGCGGTGGCCGCCGCCGCCGAATGGCGCCGCGATCACGGTGGCATCCACGCCATCGGCACAGCGCACGCTCACCCGGGTCTCGTTGGGGCCGAGCTCGCGCAGCAGCAGCGTGACCTGTGCTTCCTTGGCGCGGGCTAGGAACTCGGCGAGCCCGTCGGCGTCGTGCTGCTGGGTGCCCGTTTCGTCCAGCATCCGCTGCGTGAGGGTCGCATACACGATCCTGCCGCCCTGCCGTTCGCCTATACCGGCCAGCATCCGGCCCCACAGCGCCAGCGTCGAATACGGCAGCTCGATCAGGACCACGCGGTGGATGTCGGCGATGGGCGCGCCGGCGTCCACCAGGTCTGCGGCGATCCGCAGCGTCTCGCTGGTGGTCGACTTGTCGGAGAAGCCCTGCGAGTCGCGAATGATGCCGGTCAGCAGCGCCGAGGCCAGCGGGGCGTCGAGCGTGATCCCGAGCTCCCTGACCAGGCCGGTGAGCACCTGGCAGGTCGCCGCGGCATGGGGATCGACGAGGTTGACGTGGCCGAAGCCGTCGTTGCTGATGTGATGGTCGACGTTGAGGATGCGGGCCCGGCTGAACCATGCGGCGTGCTCCCTGGCAATGGGGCCCACCCGCTCGAGGGTGGCAGCGTCGCAGATGACCGCCAGGTCAGGCTCGAGCGCGGGCGCTGTGCGCGCCTGCGGGATGCCCTCCAGGAAGTTGAAGAGCGGCGCCGGCCGGTCGGCGCTCACGATCTCCGTCTCCTTCCCGAGACGGCGCGCCATGAGCGCCACGGCGGCCGCCCCGCCGATGGTGTCGGCATCGGGGGTGGCGTGGCAGATGGCGGTCACCCGCCGAGCGCTGCGGAAGGCATCGGCCGCGGCGGGCAGTGCAGCGGCGAGGTCGAAATCGGGCAAGGCGGGGCTCCAGGCATTGGATTCGGTCGGGAAGTCAGGGCGCCGAACGCCCGGCGGATTCTAACGCGGTATCATGGATCTCCCCATCCGGCGAACATTCAGCGCTGCACCGCCGCAACACGTTCCGCGGCTGCCGCGCCTCCCACGAAGGAGACCCGCTTGACGATCCCGGCATCCACCTGCCCGCCGCACGGCGGGACCCTCATCAACCGCGCGCTTGGCGGCGCCGAGCGAGATGGCGCGCTGGAGCGCGCCGAGTCGCTGCCGTCCATCACGGTCGGCAGCGTGCCGGCGTCCGACCTCGAGCTCATCGGCAACGGCGCGTTCAGCCCGTTGACCGGCTTCATGGGCGAGGCGGATTACCGCAGCGTGGTCGACGACATGCGGCTGGCCGCCGGCTTGCCGTGGTCCATTCCCGTGACGCTCGCGGCCAGCCGCGAGGATGCGGACCGCCTGGATATCGGCTCGCAGGTCGCCCTGCGCGACGAGGACGGCCGGGTGCTCGCGATCATGGACCTGGCCGAGAAGTACACACGCGACGCCCAACACGAGGCACAGCAGGTCTTCCGCACCACGGAAGAAGCCCATCCGGGCGTGGCGCGCATCTACGCCGGCGGCGAGGTGTACCTGGGCGGCGACGTCGCAGTCCTGAACGGCCCGGCCAACCCGCCGTTTGCCGAGTACCGCCGCAGCCCGGCCGAGACGCGCGCCATCTTCGCCGAGAAGGGCTGGCGCCGGGTGGTCGGCTTCCAGACCCGCAACCCGATCCATCGGGCCCACGAATACCTGACCAAGGTGGCGCTGGAGGTGGTGGACGGGCTGATGATCCATCCGCTGGTGGGCGACACGAAGTCGGACGACATCCCGGCCGACGTCCGGATGCGCGCCTACCAGACCCTGCTGGCCGACTATTACCCCGCGGACCGGACGCTGCTCAGCGTCTATCCCGCTGCCATGCGCTACGGCGGGCCGCGCGAGGCCATCTTCCATGCCATCGCCCGTAAGAACTATGGCTGCACCCACTTCATCGTCGGGCGCGACCACGCGGGGGTGGGCAGCTACTACGGCACCTACGATGCCCAGAAGATCTTCGACGAGTTCGGAGCCGATGAGCTGGGCATCACCCCGCTCTTCTTCGAGCACACGTTCTGGTGCAGCGCCTGCGAGGGAATGGCTTCCTACAAGACCTGCCCGCACGGCGACGACCAGCACCTGGTCCTGTCCGGCACCAAGGTCCGCGAGATGCTCTCGTCGGGCGAGATGCCGCCCCAGGAGTTCAGCCGACCCGAGGTCGCCCAGATCCTGATCGAGGCGTACCGCGAGCCGACCGCGACCCACTGACGATGACGCACAGCCAAGAGGAACCCATGTCACAGACCGATGGACCGGCGCCCGAGGCGCCGACCCTGACCACCACCACCGACCGCCACGGCCAGACCATCCACCTGGGTGGCGGGGCCGGGACGCGGCACGACCGCGACACCACCGGCTTCACCATCTGGCTGACCGGCCTGTCCGGATCCGGCAAGAGCACCATCGCCCACATCCTGGAGGCGGAGCTCCGCAACCGCGGCCACAAGGTGGAGGTGCTCGACGGCGACACCGTGCGGCAGCACCTCTCCAAGGGCCTCGGCTTCAGCAAGGAGGACCGCGACACGAACATCCGGCGGATCGGCTGGGTGTGCGAGGTCCTGTCGCGCAACGACGTGGTGGCCATCGGCTCGGCCATCAGCCCGTACCGCGAGATCCGCGACGAGATCCGGGGCAACATCGGCCGCTTCGTCGAGGTCTATATCGAGGCGCCGCTGGAGGTCCTGGCGGACCGCGACGTGAAGGGCCTCTACCGCAAGGCCATGGCGGGGGAGATCCAGAACTTCACCGGCGTCAACGACCCGTACGAGGCACCGCTCAACGCTGAGGTGGTCTGCCACTCCGACGGGAGCGAGACGGCGGAGGAGTCGGCGGCCAAGGTGATCGCCAAGCTCGAGGAGCTCGGCTACTCGCCGCCATCGGCCTGAGGCCGTCGGCTATCGGCCCCCGTGGGCCATCAGCGCCGGGAGCGTGCGCGCCAGGATCTTGAAGTCGAGCCAGATCGACCAGTCGTCGATGTAGACCAGGTCGTGCTCGACCAGGGCGTCGAAGTCCGGCTCGTGGCGCGCCTCGACCTGCCACAGGCCAGTGATGCCCGGCTTCATCGAGAGCCGGCGCCGATGCCAGATGTCGTACTGCTCGACCTCCTCGGGCAGCGGCGGACGCGGCCCGACCAGGCTCATCGAGCCGGTGAGCACGTTCCATAGCTGCGGCAGCTCGTCGATCGAGGTGCGGCGCAGCCACCCGCCGATGCGCGTGATGCGCGGGTCGTTCTTCGCCTTGAACAGGATGCCGGAGCGCTCGTTGAGGTGAGCGACCTCGTCCAGCCGATCATGCGCGTCGGGGACCATCGAGCGGAACTTGAACATGCGGAACGGCCTGCCATGGAGGCCGATGCGGGTCTGGCTGTAGAAGATCGGCCCGTCATCCAGCAACCGCATGGCGACGGTGGTCAGCAGGAAGAGCGGGCTCAGCAGCACCAGGCCGAGCGCTGACCCGGCGATGTCGATGAGCCGCTTGAAGACCAGCCCGACGACACGATGCCCATCGTTCACGATGGAGCGCACCAGGAACCGCTCGAACATCTCTTCCGTGGCGCCCTGGAGGTCCTTGCTGGGATCGACCGCCACCCGCACTGTCTTGCCCTCGCCGGCGGCGATGGTGGTGATCGGCTCCAGGTAATGAGCGGCGGCTTCCGGCAGGCAGACACCCAGCTCGTCCACGACCTGGGTGTGCAGGATCTCGTCGATCGCGTCGATGCTGCCCAGCACGGGACGCGTGACCACGGCCGGCGGCTCGCCCGGGGCCGCCAGGTGGCCGATGACCTGGATGCCCAGTCCCGGGTGCTGCTCCAGCTCGTCGGCGAAGTCCTGCGCCAGCTGCCCGGTGCCCGCGATGACCATGAACCGAGCGTTGTGACCACCCCGGCGGAGCGCCTCGAAGGCGGCCCGCACCGCCAGCCGCCCGGCCAGCGTGACGGTTGGCTCGGCGATGAACAGGAGCACCAGGAAGAGGCGGCTGACCTCGGTCTGCTTGGTGAGGAACAGGGTCGACAGCACCAGCGCCGTCACGATCAGCGTGGCGCGCACGATGTCGCGCACCTCGGTCAGGATCTGCAGGCGTGGCGCGAGGCGGTAGAGGCCGGTGCTCCACAGCACCACGACCCAGGTCGCGGCGAAGACGAAGGCCGTGACCGTCGGCTCGAGTGCCAGCGCGCGCCACAGGGCGGATGCCGTGCCGTCGAGGTAGCGGACTTGCGCGACGACCAGGAAGACGGCAGCCGCAATGGCGGCGTCAGCGGCCATCAAGCCGATTCGCAGGGCCATCAGGTGGCGTCGAATCATGGACCGCCAACCCTCTCTGCAAATGACATGCCGCGCATGACTCTACACGCGGAGCCCTAATCCCGTCCGATAGACTCCCCCGCCATGGAGCCGGCTGCGTGGATCACCCTCGCCGTGCTGGCGGTGCTGGTGGCCATTCTGTTCACCGAGCGGGCACCGCCGGCGCCGGCGGTGCTGAGCGCCACAATGGTGCTGATGCTGATCGGCATCATCACGCCCGCGCAGGCGTTCTCCGGCTTCAGCAATGAGGCGCCGATCATCATCGGCAGCCTGCTCATCGTGGCGCGCGCCGTGGACGTGGCCGGGATCATGCGTCCCATCGTGGCGCGCCTCTTCCGCGGGGCCGAGACGTCCACCGGCATCCTGGCGCGGCTGCTCTTCCCGCTGGCGGGCATCAGCGCCTTCCTGAACAACACCACGCTGGTGGCCATGACGATTCCGGCCGTGGTCGACATCTCCGCCCGCCGCAACTTGCCGGCGTCACGCTTCCTGATGGGCGTGAGCTACGCGGCGATCCTGGGCGGGATCATCACGGCCATCGGCACGTCCACCAACCTCACCGTGTCCGGCCTCCTGACCGCCGCCGGCATGCGACCGCTGGGCCTCTTCGAGCCGACGCTGGTCGGCATCCCGATTGCGGTGGCCGGCGTCGCCGCAGTCGTCTTCCTGACGCCGCGACTCCTGCCTGACCGCAGCCCGGTGGGTGGGACGCTCGGCGAGGTCGGACGCGACTTCACCGTGACCATGCGCGTGCAGCGCGATGGCGAAGCCGATGGCGTCACCGTGTCCGAGGCCGGCCTGCGACGCCTGCAGGGCGTCTTCCTGGTCGAGATCGAGCGGGACGGCACCTCCATCGCGCCGGTCGGGCCCGATGAGCGGCTCATGGGCGGCGACCTGCTGACGTTCGCCGGCCGCGTTGACAACATCGTCGACCTGCAGCGCGTCCGCGGCCTGCGATCCGCCGAGGCGCGGCAGATCCGCAGCCTGGCCGGAAACGTCCACGCCTTCTACGAGGTGGTGGTCGGGGCGGGCGGCGACCTGGTGGGCCAGACGCTGAAGGACGTGGACTTCCGCGCTCGCTACGACGCCGCCGTGATCGCCATCCATCGGGCGGGGCAGCGCGTGAACGCCAAGCTGGGCAACCTGCCGCTGCATGTCGGCGACACGTTGCTGGTCCTGGCGGATCCGGGCTTCCGCGCCCGCTGGCGCGACCGGCCGGACTTCCTGGTCATCGCGCCGCTGTCGGGCATCTCGCCGCGCCAGCCGCGACGCGCCCTGCTGGTGGCGGCGGTCGGCATCGGCTTCGTGCTGGCCACCGGCACCGGCCTGGTGCCAATCCTCCAGGCCTCGGTGCTGGCGGCGATGATCGTGGTGGCCACCGGAGTGCTGACGCTGCGCCAGGCGCGGGACGCGGTGGACCTGTCCATCGTGCTGCTCATCGCGTCGGCCTTCGGCCTCGGCGCCGCGGTGTCGTCCAGCGGCCTGGCGCAGGCCGTCGCCGGCGGGCTGGTGAACGTCATGTCGCCGCTGGGGCCCATCGGTGCCCTGTCGGCGATCATGGTCGCCACCATCGTTTTGACCGAGCTGGTCTCGCACAACGCGGCTGCGGCGCTCATGTTCCCGATCGGCGTGGCCACCGCGGCGACCATCGGCGCCGACCCGCGCCCGTTCGTGATCGCCATCATGCTGGGCGCCAGCCTGTCGTTCCTGACGCCACTGGGCTACCAGACCAACCTGATGGTCTACGGGCTGGGCGGCTACCGCTTCAGCGACTTCTCGCGGGTGGGCGTGCCGCTCAACGTGGTGACCATCGGCCTCAGTCTGATCCTGATCCCCATCGTCTTCCCCTTCCACCCGGGGTAGGCGCCGCCGTCAGTGGCACGTGTCGCGTCCGCGATCGGTGAAGGTTCCGCTGCCGGCGGGCAGGAACCTCCACGAGTACGCGCCGGGCGTGAGGGCGAGCTTCAGGACGCCGAAGGTGTCGCCGCGTGATACCACGCTGTTGGCGAGCAGCGGCCCGAGAGGCCGCAGGCCGGCGCCGCCGGTGCCGACCACGAACTCGCGGATGCCATGGAACGGGCGCCGGTCGCCGGCGTAGTTCTGCTTTGCGAACCGTTCGTAGTCGTGGTCGTGTCCGTTGATGACCACCTCCGCGCGGGCGCGGTAGAGCGTGATCCACAGGCCCTGGACCTCGAGGTCGTTGCCATGTTTGCCGGAGCTGAAGCGCGGGTGGTGCCAGTAGGCCAGCACGCAGCGGTGCGGGTGCGCAGCCAGGTCGGCCGCCAGCCAGCGCTGCTGGGGCGAGCCCATGAAGCAGCCGCCGATGGCCGAGCAGTTCGAGTTCAGCACGTAGATGCGCCACGTGGCGCGGTCATATGCGTACCAGCCCTTGCCAGGGGTCCCGGCGCGCGAGCCGAAGTAGCGGAAGTACCCAGCCGCGCCGGGAGTGCCGTAATCATGGTTGCCGGGCGCCGGCCAGGTCCGGTTCTTGAAACGGCCCCAGTTGCCGGCGTAGCACTGCAGGAACTCCTGGTATGACCCGGCGTCATACACGTTGTCCCCGGCCGTGAAGACGGTCCCGGGCAGCGTTGCCAGCAGCGCGGCGGTCATCTCGTCGGTGTTGCGGCCGCAGGACGCGATGTCGCCGGCACCTACCAGGATTGCCAGCGTGCGCGCTGTGGCCGGGCGCGGAGCAACGAGACCGGTTGCGACCACGGCCGCGGCGACCACCACCCGAATGAGGAACCTCACCCCAGCAGGGTAGCACCGCACCGCCGCCGCTAGACTCGGGGCGTGGCCCGCATCCTCGTCGCCGAGCCGGTCGCGCAGGCCGGCGTGGAGATCCTTGCCGCCGCCCACGAGACATCGGTGCGCAGCGGGCAGCCGCGCGACGCGCTGCTCAGCCAGCTCTCCGAGGACGGGGGCTGGGACGCGCTGGTCGTGCGGTCCCAGACGCGGGTCGACGCCGAGCTGCTGGCCGCGGCAGCTCCCCGGCTGTCGGTGGTGGGGGTCGCCAGCGTCGGGACCGATCGTATCGACCTCGCCGCCGCCACCCGCGCCGGCGTCATGGTCGTCAACGCCCCCACCGGGAACACCATCGCAGCGGCGGAGCACACCATGGCGCTGATGCTGGCGCTCCTCCGCCGCGTGCCGGCCGCGGATGCCTCGATCCGCAACGGCGAGTGGGAACGCGGCCGATTCACCGGGGCCGAGCTGCGGCACAAGACGCTGGGCATCATCGGCCTCGGCAAGATCGGCAAGGCCGTGGCCCGTCGCGCCGCCGGCTTCGAGATGCGGGTCCTGGCGAACGATCCGTACCTGACCGAGGAGCAGGCCGCCGAGCACGGAGCGCGGCTGGTGGGCCTGCCCGAGCTCCTGCTGCGCGCCGACGTCATCACCGTCCACACCCCGCTGACGGCGCAGACACGTGGGCTCATCGGTGCGGCCCAACTGGAGGCCATGAAGCCCGGCGCGGTGGTGCTGAACGTGGCTCGCGGCGGGATCGTGGACGAGACGGCCCTCGCCGCGGCCCTCGCCGAAGGCCGGCTGGCCGGTGCCGCGGTGGACGTCTATTCGGCCGAGCCGATGGCTGCCGACAACCCCCTCCGCGCTGCGCCCAACACGGTTCTGACCCCGCACCTGGGAGCGTCGACCGCGGAAGCCCAGGACCGGGTGGCGGTCGAGATGGCCGAGCAGCTGTTGGAAGCACTGGCCGGCGTGACCCCCACCTACGCCGTCAATGCGCCGTCGGTGGCGCCGGACGTGGTGCCTCGCCTGCGGCCATACGTGGAGCTCGGCCGTCGCCTGGCCATCCTGGCTCGGCAGCTGTCCGCCGCGGCCTTCGACTGCATCTCGCTGACCTACGCGGGCGAGATCGCCGCATGGGACTGCTCGCCCATCCGCACTGCAGCGCTGGCCGGCATCCTGGAGGCAGTGACCGACCAGCGCGTCAACGCCGTCAATGCCGATCTCGTTGCCCGCGAGCGTGGCCTCACCGTGCGCGAGACCCGCACCGATGCCGCCGAGCCCTGGTCCTCGCTCGTCACGCTGGAGGCGGGGGAGGGGTCCGACCGCGCGGCGCCATCGCTTCGTCTCGCCGGGTCAACCGCCCACGGGCGTCCCCGGCTGGCCGTGCTCGATGGGTTCGAGCTGGATGCCGAGCTGGCGGGCGTCATGCTCATCACCCGTCACCAGGACCAGCCGGGCGTGGTGGGGGCGGTCGGCACCGCGCTCGCGAACGCCGGCGTCAACATCTCGTCGTTGGAGCTGTCGCGACTGACCGCGGCCGGCGAGGCGACCATGGTCGTCAGCGTGGACTCGGCCGTGCCGGATCCGGTCCTGGCGGACCTGCGGGCGACGCCCGGCATCCGCGAAGCCCGCGTGCTCGAGCTGCCGCCCCTCGGTTGAGGGCGTGGCGTTCGCCCAGGCGCCTATCATCGGCTTCATGAGTGCCAAGCCCTTTGCCTCCAGCGCGGACCTGGCCGAGAAGGAGACCACGCTCGAGGAGCTGGCGGACGGCGTCTACGCCTATACGGCGCAGGGCGACCCCAACGTCGGCTGCGTGATCGGGACCGATGCGATCCTGGCCATCGAGGCCCGCGCGACGCCGGTCATGGCCCAGCGCTGGATCGACGTGATTCGCACCCTGACCGATGAGCCGTTCGGCGACCTGGTGCTCACCCACTATCACGCAGTGCGCGTGCTCGGCGCCAGCGCGTTCGGCGCGCGGCGGATCGTCACGACGCAGCGCACGGCGGACCTGATCGAGGAACGCGGGGCGCAGGACTGGGCCAGCGAGCAGGGTCGGATGCCGCGGCTCTTCCAGGGCGCCGAGACGATCCCGGGGCTGACCCGGCCGACGCACACCTTCGAGGAGCAGATTGAGATCGACCTGGGCAACCGGGTCGTCGAGCTGCGGTTCCTGGGCCGAGGCCACACCTCCGGCGACCTGGTGGTGTGGCTGCCAGACGAGCGGATCTGCTTCGCCGGCGACCTGGTGGAGGCACGAGCCGCCCCGTACATGGGTGACGCTCACATCGGGGATTGGCGCAGCGGCACGCTCGACCGCGTGGCGCAGCTCGGCGCGGAGCAGATCGTCGGCGGGCGAGGCCCCGTCGTCCGGGGAGCGGCGGTGGCACAGGCCATCGACGACACGCGAGCCTTTCTGTCCGCCGTGCTGGACGGCACGCGGCAGGTGCGGGACGCCCGCGGGACGCCGCGCGACGCGTACCGGCAGACTCATGCGGTCCTCGCCCCGCGCTACGGCAGCTTCCCGATCTTCGAGCACACCATGCCGTTCAACGTGCAACGCGCCTGGGACGAGCTGGACGGAATCGATCATCCGCGGATCTGGACGGTGGAGCGCGACAGGGCCGTCTGGGACGAGCTGACGGCCTAGACCTATCATCGCGGCCATGCCTGCGCGCAAGACGGCTGCGCTGGATGCCCACGTGGCCGTGGTGGGAGCGGGACCGATCGGGATGACCCTGGCCGGTCGACTGGCGCAGCGTGGCCTGCGGGTCGTGCTGCTGGAGCAGCATCCACGCCACACCGGCGAAGGCTCGAAGGCGCTGTGCATGCAGCGCGAGACACTCGAGATCTGGGCGCGGCTGGGCATTGGTGAGCGGGTCGCCGAGCGCGGCGTGCAGTGGCAGGTTGGCCGCACCTACTTCCGTGACCGCGAGCTGTTCAGCATCCAGCTGCCCGGCAGCGGCGAGGAGCATTTCCCCGGCTTCGTCAACATCAACCAGACCGAGGTCGAGGAGCTGCTGCTGGAGCGGCTGGGGGAGCTGTCGAATGTCGAGCTGCGATGGAGCCATCGGCTCACGGGTCTCAGCCAGGATGTCGACGGCGTCACCCTGGTCTGCGACACACCGGAGGGGGAGCGGGTCCTGCGCGTTGGCTACGCGGTCGGGACCGATGGTGCCCATTCGGCGGTCCGCCACCTGCTCGGCGTGGGGTTCCCGGGTCACAGCCACGAGGACCTGTTCCTCATCTGCGACATCCGAGCGCGATTGCCGTTCCCCAACGAGCGGCACTTCCACTTCGACCCGCCTTGGAATCCCGGTCGCCAGGTCCTGGTGCATCCGCAGCCGGATGACACCTGGCGCATCGACTGGCAGGTTCCGTCCGGGACCGATGTCGAGGCGGAGCGCGCCTCCGGCGCGCTCGATCGGCGCATCCGCCAGGTCGTGGGGGCGACGACCGGGTACGAGCTGGCCTGGGTGACCGTCTACCGCTTCCACCAGCGACTGGCCACTCGGTTCCGGGTCGGCCGCGTCCTGCTGGCCGGCGATGCCGGCCACCTGATGAGTCCCTTCGGCGCTCGCGGCCTCAACTCTGGCGCGGCTGACGCCGAGAACCTCGCCTGGAAGCTGGCCATGGTGCTGGACGGCAGGGCGCCGGAATCCCTGCTCGATTCCTACGAGGTCGAGCGTCGCGCAGCGGCCGAAGAGAACCTGGCCGTCACCGAGGCCAGCATGCGGTTCATGGTCCCCCACGGTCCGCTGCAGCGGCTGGCGCGCAACGCCATCCTGCGTGGCAGCGTGCGCTCCACCTTCCTGCGCCGCCGGGTGAACTCCGGCAAGTTGTCACAGCCGTTCAGCTACGCCGCCTCGCCGGTCATCGCCGCACCGCACGCCGACGAGCGGCTGCCGCGCCACGGAGAAGTGGCGCCCGACGCGCGTTGCACCGCGATGGACGGAGGGAAGCACGCGGTCACCCGTCTGCGCGACCTGCTGGGCGACGCATTCGTGGTGCTGCTGATCTGCCGCACGCCACCCGACGCCGCCGCCGCCATGGCCATTCGCGCGGCGGGGCTGAGCTGGCCCGTCCCGGCGCACATCGCGGCGGTGGGGCCGGACATGCCGCTCAAGGACGTCATGGTGCTGCGCGACCCGTACGGCGACCTCGCCCGCATCTACGGCGCCGCCGGTTCACGAGCCTGGCTCATCCGCCCCGACGGCCACCTGGCCGGCAGCGTGACCCTGCCAGCGCGTGACGCGGTGGACCGGCTGCCGGCGCTCCAGGCCCTGGCCATCGGGGAGCGGCATGCGGTCGCGGCCGCCGCTGCGCCCGAGCGTCGCGAAGGGGTGCGCAACCTCATCCGCCAGCGGGCGCGTCGCGCGGGGTGACGCCTCGCGCGGGGAACCCCGCATTCCACATCGGGGATAGGGTGTGGATAACTTTCG